>NZ_JAQUZF010000060.1:0-15673 GCF_028691475.1 Anaeromusa sp. | reverse complement strand
CCGCCGTTGCCTCCCAGGACGAGATGGAAGCCTTGGGCGTCGGCGTAAAAGCCAATGTCTTTGACGAAGACTTCCGCGCAGCAATTGGGGCAGCCGCTGAGGCCGATACGCAGTTTGCCCGGCAGGGGACGGCCGAAATGGAGCTTGTCCATTTCCAGCCCCAGGGAAGTGCTGTCCTGACGGGCCATGGGACAATGGGGCTTGCCGGGACAGATGGTGACGCCGCGCACGGCTTTGGCGATGAAGCTTTCTCCTTCTACATTTAAAGCAGCAATGACTTTTTCTCCGTCGGCGATTTTGACGCCTAAGAGGGTAATGCTGTTGCCGACAATTTTTAGATCGGCCTGATGGGCTTCCGCTGCGCCAGCAATGGCGCGCAGTTGTTCCGGCGTTGTTAAGCCGCCAGGGATATGCGGTGTTACGGGGAATTTTACACGATTTTTGAGAAAAGGAAGCTGGCTGAGTAATTTGGACATGGTAGACCTCCCTCTTATGCTTGAAAATAACTTTAGCATATCATGGCCTGCCAAAGTCTGCTGTGAGATTGATCACAAAAAAGGTGTTTTAAGGGAAAAGGCGAAATAGTGAGTAAGTATATGCGGCAAAAGGAGGAGTGGGAAAATGAAGTATCAAATGGGCTTGATTGGCTTGGCGGTGATGGGACAAAATTTGGCGTTGAATTTGGCGGGCAAAGGCGTACCTGTAGCTGTATACAATCGCACGGCGGATAAGGTGGCGGCTTTGTTGGAGAAAGGTGAGGAGCTTCCTTTAGGCGGTGCGGCTTCTTTGGAAGAATTCGCTGGTATGCTGGAGCGGCCCCGGCGCATTCTCCTGATGGTTAAAGCTGGCGAAGCCGTTGACTCTATGCTGAATCAACTCGCTCCTCTTTTGGATGAGGGAGATATCTTGATTGACGGGGGGAATTCGCATTATCGGGATACCCAGCGCCGGGAAGAGCAAATGGCCGATGTCGGCATTCGCTATCTGGGCTTGGGGGTTTCCGGCGGGGAAGAAGGCGCTCTGCGGGGGCCTAGCTTAATGGCTGGCGGGGATGCGTTGGCCTATACGACGGTAGCTCCGCTTTTAAAGCGCATGGCGGCGCAGGCGGAGGACGGCACGCCTTGTTGTGCGTATTTTGGCGGCGGCGGTGCGGGACATTTTGTAAAAATGGTTCATAACGGCATTGAATATGCAGATATGCAGTTGATTGCGGAAAGCTATTTTTATATGAAAGAAGCCTTGCATTTAGGGGAAGCAGAACAGGCGGAGCTATTTGAGAAGTGGAACAAAGGCATTCTAAGTTCCTATCTGATTGAAATCACGGCGGCAGTGCTGCGGCGCAAGGATAAAGACACCGGCAAAGCGCTGGTGAATCTCATTTTGGACAAGGCGGCTCAAAAAGGGACCGGCCAGTGGACGAGCCAAGCGGCCTTGGAACTGGGCGTGCCGGCGCCAGCCATTACTGAAGCGGTTTTTGCCAGGTATTTATCCCAATTGAAGGAAGAAAGAGTGATTGCGGCGCAGGAGCTTCCAGGCACCGGAACCTGGGGTATTGGGGACGGCGAAAATGCCGGACGTCGTTTGAAAGAAGCGTTGTTTTTGTCTAAGCTTTGCTGTTATGCCCAAGGGTTTGCCTTGCTGCAAGCCGCGCGTCAGGCGTACGGCTGGGAAATGGATTTGGCGAAAGTGGCGTTGGTTTGGCGGGCCGGTTGTATTGTGCGGGCGCGTATTCTAGAAGATATTGCGGCGGTTTATCAAGAGCAGCCGGATTTGAAAAACTTGCTGCTGGCGCCTCGCTTTGTGACGGCTTTTGGCAGAGGCCAGCATGAATGGCGGTTGTTGGTGAGCGATGCCGTGGAGAGAGGGCTGGCGGTCCCGGTAATGGGGGCCTCCCTGGCTTACTATGACGGATATCGCCGGGCTTCTTCGCCGGCGAATCTTCTGCAGGCGCAGCGGGATTATTTCGGCGCGCACACCTATGAACGCGTGGATCGCCCAGGATTTTTCCATACGGAATGGTAGCAGACTTTTCGGCTCCATAGCCTCAACGGGTGTACTCTGGTATAATAGTTCCGGAAGGCACCAAAAGAGAGGAAGGCCGAAATGGGAATTAATGTTCTAACAAGTACGCTTCAGTGGCGGCGGCATCGGCAGCAGCGAGTGGCTGTGCTGTTTGACGCAGAAAATATACATTTGGACTTAGCGCGCTTTGCTTTGACAAAAGCGGCGGAGCTGGGAGAGGTTATTCTTTGTCGTGCTTATGCAGACTGGTCGCATCTAGATTTGACGCGCAGTGAATGGCGGAATTTTACCATGGAAAACGGCGTGTCAGTTGTGCATACTCCCGCCGGAACCAGCGGTAAAAATACGGCGGATATTGCCTTGGCGATTGAGGCTATGGAGCTAGTATTCCTAGGCAATGTGCATGCGCTGGTTATCGTTTCGAATGATTCGGATTTTCGCTTTCTGGCGTTGCGGGTGCGGGAAAAAGGGGTGCCGATTTATGGCGCCGGACACATGCAGGTTAAAGAAAGCCTGCGCAGTGCGTATACTGCTTTTTTTGAAGCGCCGGATAAAAAAAGCAAATCCGTAGCGGCGCGGACGGTGCCGGAACTGGCGGGACGCAGCAAGGAACGGCGAGAACTTCGCACGGCGGTAGGCGAGCTGGCAGAGGAAGTGCAGCGGCCCATGGCGCAGATCATCGATATGTATCTGCGTCTCAAGGAAGAAACGAAACAGGATTGGGTAGGGGGATCCGTGCTAGGTCAGCGCCTCAAGGAAGAACAGGAGGATTTTGCTTTGCCCGCCGGGCAGGGCAAGCAGCTATCCAAGTTTCTAAAGAAATACCCGCGCCTTTTCCGGCTGGAACGGCAGGGCACCTGTTTTTTGGTGAAAGTGGAATTGGCTAAAGAGAATTGAACGATTAAACAGCCTGCGCTTTGCGGCGCAGGCTGCTCTTATGTTGCTTTTCTTCTAAATTGTATAGTTTGTGGGGAAAAGACTGTAGGGATTTTTCCTGAAGTTACGAATTGGCGTCTAATGCGCTTGTATTTTTGCAAAAAGTACTGTACAATGTAAATTGTTAGATTTTTCCGCCAGAAAAGAGCGGCTGTTTGTAAAGTGAGCAGCGCGGCCCAAGAAAGGCGTGAAACGGAGGAAAAGCCATGATCCGTGAAAAACGGAGTAAAGAAAAATTAGAAACGTATTATCGTAAATTTATGGAAGAAGGCGTTATGGACGCCAATGTGCATCCTTATGTGGCGGAATCTTGGCAGAAAAGCCGCGACTGGAAAGTAGGTTCAGCTCGCTTGGAGGGTTTGCCTCGCCTTGGTAAAGAGGAATTTCGTTTGCGCCAGGGGCGTCATCAAGCGGCTATTCAGTATGTAGACGAATATTACCAAACGGTGCGGGAATTTTTCACGAACCACAACTTAAGCCTGCTTCTTTTGGATGAAGAATGCTATGTGCTGCGCAGCTATGCTATGCCTTTTTATCAAATTTCTACGATTGATACCCCAGGCACAAGGCTGTCTCCTAAAGATATCGGCACATCCAGTATTAGCATCGCCTATGAGCACCAAGTTCCCTTTTTGCTCTTCGGACCGGAAATGTGGATTCGGGAATGCCAAAACAGCGATGCTTGTTCGGCGCCGGTCATGGCGGGCGGGCGGATGCAATACATTCTAGCGTTGGTGGCGGCGGATCGCGAGCCGTTGCCGTATGATGCATTAGTGTCTACCGTGCTGAGCTTGAAATACGCCCTGGAAAGCTATTTGCAGGTTCAATATCGCTTGGCGTCGAAAAACGCGATTTTGGATGCAGCTTCTTTTGCGGTGTACCAGATTCAAGCTGGCGGGGAAGTAACCTATGCCAACCGGTTGGGTCAGAGCCGTCTGGGCGAGCTGGGCATTCAGGCCAGAGAAGACGAGCCGCCGAATTTGGAAAATGTCTTGTTGAATTACAAACATACGCCAATTTACAAGGGCTTTCAGGGCATTCCGTCTTACAACAAGGCGGTTACTTGGATTACCAACAGCAAAACGTACGAAGATATTACTACCATTGTGCCAATGGAGCGCGGCGAAGAGCAGGATGTCGGCAGCGTGGTCGCTTTGTCGCTGCCTATCGAAGACTTGCGGACCCTTGTGGCGCACGCAGTAGGTTTCAGCGCCAGATACAATCTGTCCAGCATGGTGGGACAGACGGTGAACTTTACGGCTATGAAAGACCGGGCGGCGCGCTTGGCTCGCAATACGTACCATGTAATGTTGCAAGGCGAGCCTGGTTCCGGCAAGGAACGTTTGGCGCACGGCATGCACCAAGCCAGCCCGCGGGCGGCAGGACCGCTCATTTCCGTAAAATGCGGGGATTTACCGTCAGAGGTATTGGAAAATGAGCTCTTCGGCTTTGGCTCGCCCGAGGGAGACGGACGTCCGGGAAAACTGGAATTGGCTAACGGCGGCACGCTGTTCTTAGATGAAATTGAAAAAATGCCGATGCAGGTGGCGCAGCGCTTGTTTGCGGCGATGCAAACCGGCGTTTTTCACCGCAACGGGGAAACCATTCCCCGCTCCTTTGATGTACGTCTGATTGCTTCTTGTGACAGCGATCTAAAACGCTTGAGCGAGCGAGGCGCCTTCTTATACGAGTTATACGAAGTCTTGGCGAAACACACCATTCGTATTCCTCCGCTGCGTTTGCGGCGGGAAGATATTCCTCTTATTGCCAGCCACATTATTCAAGAGTTGGCGGAACAGCATCATCTGCCGGAAAAAACATTCCGTGAAGATGCCATCGAAGCGCTTCTTAATTACGAATGGCCCGGCAATATCAAGCAATTGCAGGTGGCGGTGGAGCATGCTTTCTTCCATACGGAAAGCAATGAAATTCAGCCTGGGGATATCAAAATGGTGACCGAGCCGGCGTTCGGCAACGAGTGGAAAGAAGACCGAGCGGTCTTTGTCAAGGCCTGGCAGACGGCAGGCGGCAATATCAGCCGTTTGGCGAATATGCTGGATGTCAGCCGGGTGACGTTGTACCGGTACCTTAAAAAGTACGGCTTGACCAAGAGCGGCGCCTGAGGGCAATTTTAGAAGCAGAAGCAGGGTTGACAGGAGGAATGTGTCATGGTATCCTCCTGTCAACTCTCTTTTATTTATAAGCAATGGAGGAACGACGTTGAGACTGCGCAGAAAATCATGGATACCGGCAGCGCTGGATAATTTTAGCGATTGGCTGGTGCGTTTTGAAGACGGAGCGACCTATAAGGGGCGATGGGCGGAGGTCTTTGGCAGGACCGCGCCATTGCATGTGGAAGTGGGCACAGGCAAAGGGCGTTTTGTCAGTCAAATGGCTTTGCGCGACAGCCATGTGAACTATCTGGGGATTGAGCGGGAGCTGGAGGTAATTTACTATGCTCTCGAAAAGGCCAAAGAGGCGGAGATTGCCAATTTGCGCCTGATGGAAGCCGATGTGGCTCGTTTGGAGGAACTCTTTGCGCCGGGAGAAATTGATCGTTTGTTTATCAATTTTTGCGACCCCTGGCCGAAGAAACGCCATGCCAAACGGCGGTTGACACATGTCGACTTTCTGGCGCTGTACCGCCGGGTGGTTAAAAAGGGCGGGGAAATTCATTTTAAGACGGACAATCGAGGGCTCTTTGATTTTTCACTGGAGCAGTTTGCTGAGGCCGGTTTGCCGATGAAAGACGTAACCTTTGATTTGGTTGCCGATGCGCGACCGGACAATATTATGACGGAATACGAAGAAAAATTTTCAAGCAAAGGCACGCCGATCTGTCGGTGTGTGGTGGTGCTGGAATAGCAAAAAAGCGGACGCTGCTGCGGCCGCTTTTTTGCTATGTTTTGCTATGTAAAGAAAGTATTATTGTAAAATAGACGGCATGCTTGTATTTGAGACAAGGTTTGCGCTCGCCTCGCAAATGCTGGCTAAGGCGGCAGTTTCTTAACTCGCTGCGCTCAAACAGGCGAAACTGTGATCCTCCTCAGCTAGCATTTGCGTCCTGCGGACCGGCTTGCTCCAAAAAGTCTCAAATGCAAGCGTTGCCGCCGTTTCCCGCCGTCGTGCCTTTCGGTTCTCATCGTGATTTTTGTTTGAAATTATTCTCTGGCTTTTCTCTGTTCCTCTGCTTACTCTGTGTTCGTTCCCTGCTTTGCTTATGACGGTAAATGTAGGCCTTAGGGCCGGAAGACGCGGGGCTCTGTCTCTGTTATAATAAAAAGAGTATTTTGGGCTTCTTTGAAGGAGGTTGGGCATGAATATAGTGGCTCGCCTTTGGCGTAATCATAATGAGGCGCTGCTGGTAATTTTGCTGCTGCTCCTTACCTTGGGGGCGCTGAACGTATTCAGCGCCAGCTTTGTAACGGCCGGGCAGGAAATGAAAGACAGCTACTTCTTTTTTAAACGGCACTTGCTGTCGCTGCTTGTGGGCATGGTTATATTTTTTATTATGGCGAGAGTGAAGTATCAAGGGAAGATGCGTCTTGGCGCGACTTTGTTTTGGGTTGCCTGTATGGTTCTCTTGTTTTTGGTGCATGTTTCCGGCGTAACGGTTAATGGTTCGCGCCGCTGGCTGCGCTTGGCTTCGTTTACGTTGCAGCCTTCGGAGCTGGCCAAGCTTGCGGCTGTCTTTTTGGCGGCGGCGTCCTTGGGAATTCAAACCAGACGAGGGCGTCTGACCACTATTTTTTCTCCCGCCTTGGTGGCGGCGGCGGCTTTGGCTCTGCCCGTGTATTTCCAACCGGATATGGGGACGGCAGCGCTGATTATCGCGTTGCCCTTGGTGATGCATTTAGTGGCCGGCGTCGCCGGCTGGCAATGGCTTGTTTTGCTTTTTCTTGGCGGCCTTGGCGTTACCAAGCTTGTTATGGCCGAAGGTTATCGGGCGGAGAGGATTGCTTCGTGGCTTAACCCCTGGCAGTACGCCCAGGATCAGGGGTATCAGGCGGTGCAGGCTCTTTTGGCGATTGGGTCCGGCGGTATTACCGGTACCGGCCCTGGCCAAGGCATGGGCAAGTTTTTCTATTTGCCGGAAGCGCATACGGATTTTGCTTTCGCCGTCTTTGCCCAGGAATGGGGCTTGGGAGGCGCGTGGTTTTTGATTTTTCTCTTTGTGCTGCTCTTGGTCTATGGAGGGCAGATTGTGCGTAAGGCGCCGGATGCCTTGAGTCAGATGTTGGCGCTAGGCTGTCTGTTATTGGTTGTGGGCCAAGCGGCAGGAAATCTGCTGATGGTACTAGGGGTGCTGCCGGTTATCGGCGTGCCTTTGCCTTTTATCAGCTATGGGGGCACTTCGCTGATTGTGAATATGGCGGCGATGGGCTTGTTGCTGAATATCGGGCGCCAGGTGGTGGCTGCCGAAGGCGCAGCGGAGAGAGAAGAAGAGCAGCCGGAGGCAGAAGGACAAAGCTTGAAAGAGAAAGTGGAGCGCAAACGTCATTTGCGACTAGTGCGGCATTGAAGATAAAGTATGTGAGGAGGCGGCAGCATGTCGAAATTAGCAGTCTTAAAAAAGGCTAAGCAAGAGATATTTCATGTAACGCACCCCTTGGCGGCGGAGGCGAAAGAGGTCCGCAAAGCCTATTTACAGGGTTTGGCGGTGGTGGGTCTGGTGGATAAAGCATTAACGCCGCAGGAAAGCTCTTTTTTGGAGTTGTCTGCTTTAGCTTTGGGGCTGGAAAGTTCAGATCTTCTAGCTGCGCAGGATGCGGCGGAAGCGCTGGAGGGAGAAGGGTTAGCCAAATTACTGAACTTGCTTAGCGGTGAAGACTTGAGCACCGCTTTTTTGATTGAAGCGCATCTGCTGGCGTTTGTCGACGGTGATCCGGTCAATGAAGAAAAGGAAGGCTTGGATTTGCTGGGCGATATGCTGCGTGTGCCGGTGTCGGTGTTTCGGTTTGTGCAGGAATTTGCCCTGGCGGTTCAGCGAAAGCAAGGGAAACAGGCGCAGACTGCCTTAGAGAGCGCTTACAAGAATGGCTTGGATCCGGCTTTCTTGCTCTTGCGGTATTTTTGGCCGGAACTGGCGTACCAGGAAGAAATGGGCGGTTTTGTGGTGCCGGCAGGCGTGGTGCGACGCATTATGCGGCCAACTAAGCTGACCGGGCCAGTGCGCGTGGAAGCTGGCGGCGAGCTGGTCATTGGGGCAGTACCTATTGTTTTGGATGGCCCGGGTGCTGGCTTGACCGTTCAAGGCGGCAGCCTTTCCATGAAAGGGACAACCCTGGAAGCCGGCGGAGTTTGCGAAGCCAGTATGCTGGTGTTGCGTCAATGCCTGCGTATTAAGCTGGAAGGAGTCACCTTTGAAGCCAGAGGCAAAGCGCGGGCTATTTATCAAGAAGGCGGTCTGCTGCATTTGTTTTCCTGCCGCATTTTGGATGGACGAGGCGGAGACGGCGGCGCGATTCATGCGGCGCTGCAAGCATCGGTGCGGCTGAAGGATTGTCAGGTACGTCGCTGCCGGGCCAAAGCAGCCGGCGGAGCTTTGTATATGCTGCGCGGCGCGCAGATGCTGATACAGCATACGGAATTTGAAGACTGCGAAGGACCGGAAGGCGGCGGCGCGATTGCGGTGCAAGGCTCTATGCAGCTTACTCTGGAACATTGCCGTTTTATAGACTGCCGGACGGCCCAGCGCGGCGGTGCGATTTGGAAGGACAATACCGAGCCCATGGAGCAGACTTTTGTGCGGCATTGTCATTTTGAAGATTGCGCTTCGGTGCAGGTGGAAAACGCTGGGGGCGCTTTGGATTTATACTATCTAGGCGCGGCGCCAGTACTGGATTCGTTGAACTTTGTCAATTGCTGGCCGGAAACCGTGCGGCAGCGTTAAGGAGAGAAGCCCATGTATCAATACAGTCTGGAAACGCCGCAAGAAGGCTTTGTGGATATTACCGGGCAAGTGCAGAAAGCGGTGCACGACAGTGGTATAAACGAAGGCACGGCGCTGGTCTTTGTGCCCCACACGACGGCGGCGGTAACCATTAATGAAAACGCCGATCCGGATGTGCTGCACGATTTGCGCTTGGCGCTGACGGAGTTGACGCCAAAACTCCCCTATCGCCACGGCGAGGGAAATTCTCCGGCGCATCTGAAAAGCAGTCTTTTTGGCTGCAGCCAACTGGTACCCATTGTCAACGGCAAACTGGCTTTAGGTACCTGGCAGGGGATCTACTTTTGCGAATTTGACGGACCGCGGCGGCGCAACTTCCAGGTCGTCGTACAGGGGCGTTAACGATGTATGTGGCAGTATGCAGCTTAGAATTGTTTATTCCGCAAGCCTCTTCCCGTAAAGATCGTCGCCAGGTGGTAAAAAGCCTGGTGGAGCGGATGCGGGCGCGGACAGGGGCTTCGGTGGCTGAAGTAGGCGGTCAAGAAACCTGGCAGCGGGCGACCTTGGGGGTGGCCATGGTCAGCGGCGAAAAAGCGTTTCTAGATAAGCAGGTTCAGCTGGTGCGCCGTTTGGCGGAAGACCAAACCGAAGCGGAATTGACCTGGTTTACGGTAGAATATTATTGAGGACGGAACACAGAGAAGTTACGGAGCACTAGAATAGTAACAGGAGTAGATGGAGTATAGGGAGGGCACGAGTGAGGGTTACGGTGGCCATGATTATTATAAAATTAAAGGCTGTGAAAATCTTGTTGCAAAGATTTTCACAGCCTTTAGTTTTAACTTTGATATGAACTTTGCCCTCAGTCATACCCTCACGAGACTCTCGAGACTCTTGTTCAATCCTTGTTGTTCGGTTTCAGCGCGCGTGCGCCTAGAGCAAAGGCTTTTTGGCAGTCTTCCGGGAAAACCTCGTCGCGCTGCTTGGCTTTGGCGGTTTCGTCCCAGGAGGTGGAGACGTAGTTCGCGTAATCGGGAAATTGGTAGGTGTTATAGACATAAAGCGCTTCCGTAGCGCCGAAGATTTTGGCGAAGTATTTCTCCATGGTCCCTACGGTTTTTGGATAGCCCCATTCGGCGGCTTGTTCTTCTGTTACGTTCATGGTGTAGATAAAACTTACTTTCTTCTTCTTTGTCGCCAGCGAGGAATAGTCTTTGTCGTACACAAGATACTGGAAAAGTGTGCGTTCCATGAAAGAGCGCAGTTCGCCAGTAACATTGCCAAAGTAAATAGGCGAGCCAAGAATGATGGCATCCGCTTTTTCGATTTTTTCTAAAACGGGACTTAAATCATCGTGATAGGCGCATTTTCCATAGCTTTTACCGTCTTTTCGTTTGCAGGCGAAACAGCTTATGCAGCCTTTGAAATTGAGGTCGTATAAATGGATGAGCTCGGTTTGCACCCCCTGTGCAGCGGCTCCTTCTAAGGCTTTATTGAGCAAGGTGGCGGTGTTCCAATTTTTTCGCGGACTGCCGTTGATTGCCAGTACGTACATAGTTAATTCCTTCTTTCTTCTTGTTACTTCTCCTGTTACAATTACTATAGCACAAAGGCATAAATGAACAAGTATGCAGTTTTTTCTGTGTTGGTATAAAAAAGATACTTAAAGGAGAAAGTATGAAGAATCACCAAACCTATGATGTGAAGCTTCCCGGCTTGAACGTCTATGAAACGAAGTGTCCGATTATCTACGCGCTGGACTTAATCGGGCAGAAATGGAAGCTGCCCATTCTTTGGTATCTGTTTCAAAAAGAAGCTACAAGATACAATGAGCTGAAGCGCAGCGTCAAGGGAATTACGAACATGATGCTCACCAAATCCTTGCAGGAGCTGGAAGGCCATGGCCTTGTAAAGCGGGTTCAGTATGCGACCATTCCTCCGAAAGTGGAATATTCCTTAACCGAGAGGGGCAGGGCCTTGATTCCCGCGTTGGATGCTCTATACGCCTGGGGTCAAGAGCAGCTTGAACTGAATAGGGAGGACGCGATTTTAACGAACCAGAGAACCGGAGTAACCGGCGAAGATGGCTGCGGGCTATGGTAGATATGGAAAAAGATGCTTCCAGGTGTAGCCTGGAGGCATCTTTTTATTGTCGCAGATATAATCAATCATTGCCGCTATAGCCCTCATTCGAGCCCTCCGGTTCTCATCGCGACTCATGTTCAATCCAACTCCGTCGAACCCTCCCTAATTAAATGCCAGTAGACGTCGGTTGCCATGCCGTCCATGGCGCAACCGACCCTAACCGCATCCAGCGCCGTCGTACTCCTGTTAAATGTATTCCTCGGCGTCCCTTCTTCAGCGGCTTTTGCCCAAAATGGCTTCCGCCCAGGCTAGGCCGCTGGGCGTGGTGGCAAGGCCGCCTTGAGCGGTTTCGCGCAGGGAACAGGGCAGCTGTGCGCCGATGCGTCCCATGGTGTCAATGACCTCGTCCGGGGGAATGACGCTGGCGATGTCGGCCAAAGCCAGCTCCGCCGCTGCTAGCGCATTGGCCGCCGCTCCGGCGTTGCGTTTGACGCAAGGCACTTCCACCAGACCGGCAACTGGATCGCAAACAAGGCCCAGCATGTTTTTTAAAGCAATGGCTACGGCATGGCCGACTTGTCGAGGAGAACCGCCGAGGGCGTCAACCGCCGCGCCAGCCGCCATGGCTGCCGCGCTGCCGCATTCGGCTTGACAGCCGCCGGTGGCGCCGGCCAAAGTGGCCCGTGAAGCGATGACCAAACCGATGCTGCCGGCGGTAATCAAAGCTTTAGCCAGTTGCGGCCGGGTAAGAGCATGTTCTTCTTGGAGGGTGAAAAGCAGTGCAGGAAGCACGCCGCTGGCGCCAGCGGTAGGGGCCGCCACAATGCGTCCCATAGCGGCATTGGCTTCGCCTACTGCCAAGGCGTACATTAAGGCTTTGCGCAGGGGAGTTCCGGCGCAGGAAGGTGTAGGTAGCTGCAGGCGGCGGCTGTCGCCTCCAACCAGGCCGCCTACGGAACGGACGCCGCTCAAGCCGGTGTCAATGGCGGCGCGCATAACATTCAGCAGCTCGCCGCTGCGTAAGAGCAAGTCTTCTTCACTGCAGTCCAACTGCCGGCTTTGCTGGCGCAGGCACCAGTCTCCGAAAGACAGGGCATCCTCCTCGGCTTCCATGAGCCAGGTTGTTAACGAAAGTTTTCTTGGCATAGTCAATCCTCCTACGATAAGGGATCGATGCGGCGTACGGCATCGACTAACGATAGGGCGCTTAACGCGTGAAGTACGTTGTCGTTGATGGGTTGATCGGTTTCCAATACCATAAGGGCGGTAGAGCCTTTTTGCTGCCGGGAAACGCGCATGGCGGCGATATTAACATTGTGTTCAAATAGTACGGTAGTAACTTGGGAAATGGCGCCGGGGCGATCCGGATGTACTACCAGCAACGTCGGTAGTTCGCCGCCCATTTCCAAAGCAAAGCCGTCGATATCGGTGATTTGCACGCGGCCGCCGCCGATGGAGCAGCCAGTGACGCAAGAATGCTGGCCGGAAAGACCGGTTAATTCTAAGCGGGCCGTATTCGGATGCGCCTGCTCGCCTAAATCAATGAGCTGGAAGGAAAAATCCAGACCGGCTTCTTTGGCATAGCGAAAAGAATCGGGGATGCGGGCGTCGTCGGGATTCCAGTCTAAAAGACCGGCTACAAGGGCTACATCGGTGCCATGCCCTTTGTGGGTCTGGGCGAAAGAGCCATGTAAGCCGATCATTGCATGAGCGGCCTTTTCTCCCAGCACAAGGCGGGCCAGACGGCCTAAGCGTACGGCTCCGGCTGTATGGGAGCTGGAAGGACCGATCATGACGGGGCCTAAAACGTCGAATAAATTCATAAGGCGACCTCCTTATTTATGCAAGAGCGTGAGCAGGGCCACCAGCAGCGGCTGATGGAGCAGGTAAATAGCCAGCGTATGCCGACCAAGCCACAAAAACCGAGAGTCGCCCGGCGGCTGCGGCAGCAAGGAGCGCCGTTCGGAATATAAGACGCGCCCGGCTAAATGGCCGGCGGCAAACAAGCCATACCAGGGAAACAGAGGATAATAGTCAAGGGTTGTGAATACAGGCGGGGTGACGCCGAACGGTAAAAGCCACGGCGTAGAAGCGAACGCAGGTAAGAAGGCGGGCAAGACCGCTGTACCCGCAGCAAGAGCTGCCACGAAAATAAGAGGCAAACGGTGCAAGCTGGGAGCGGTCAGCATCGAGACGCCTAAAAGGTGCAAAATGCCGAAGCGAACATAGGTGTCGGGGTCCCACCACCAAGTGCCGGCCGATACGGCGGCAGCGGCCAGTAAAATGCGCAGGCCGTGGCGCAAAGACGAGCGGCTGAGGTTGGAAGAAACGCCTGCCAGCAAAATGAAGCTTACTGCGGCAAAAACACCGGTAAAACGCCAAAAGCCTTGATGATAGTCAATGGGGTATAAAAAAAGATCCCGCAGGTCCACCAAAATATGAAAGAAAATCATGAAGCAAAGCGCCAAGGAGCGCCAAGCGTCAATTTCCCAGATGCGCATAGACACCTTCCTTGTAAAATGCGACAAAAACAGACAACATGTATACAGAATAACATATAGAAGTAGTTGATTTTTAGTTAAATGAATCTTATAATAAAACTAAGAAAAGTGAAACGATTCACGTGAAGGCTTTCACTATGAGGAGACGCAACAAGAGGAAGGAGTGTACGGAATGAAACTACTATTGAGAGTGTTTGCAACGTTGTTTTTCGCCATTATTAGCCCTCTTTACGTTCTCTATCTGTTCGTTAGTTTCCTGCTTTCGCCGGTTATGTATGTTCTTTCCGGGCTAGGGCACCTGCTGCGCGGCCATCATGGTCCCAAGCACAGCGTTAAAGAATGCTGAGGAACGGGGCGCGGCTGAAAAAGCGCTCGGGCGAAGGCTGAACGGGGTCTCATTGTAAATGAGGCTCCGTTTTGCATTTACACAGAGCCATTGCGTCGCAAGGGGAAGCAGTGGTAAAATAAAAGGAGAACATGATTTAAGAATAAAGAGGTGTCCCGCATGCTTTCACGCCGCCGCTTTTTGCAGATGTGTGGTGTATCACTAGCCGCCATGGCGGTAGGCGTTCCTGTCGTTGCCGCCGCAGGCTCCATACCGGTTCTTTTGTATCATCGTATTGGAGATTCGGACGACAAGATTACGGCGAAGACGCAACGATTTGTTGAAGATCTTGATTTTTTGCAAAAACAAGGTTTTAACACTATTAGTTTAAAACAATTTGATCAGGCGGTGTCCGGCAAACGGGATCAATTGCCGGAAAATCCTGTGCTGATTACCTTTGACGACGGTTATGCGGATAATTACGAGCATGCGTTTCCAGAACTCCAAAAGAGGGGCATGACGGCAGCATTCTTTATTATCAGCGATTTTGTCGGGCAAGCGGAACGAGTTACTTGGCCGCAGATTCAGGAAATGAAAAAGTACGGCATGGGCATTGGTTCGCATACCCTAAGCCATCGCTTTCTCAATGAACTTCCGGAAAAAGAAGCGATCTTAGAAGTGGAAAAATCAAAATTTCATATAGAAAACTGGCTGGGTTCTCCCGTGCGTTTTATCGCATTTCCTGGGGGTTTTTATACGCCGACTATTTTGGAAGCGGTAAAAAGCGCCGGTTATTGCGGCGCCTTTTCCGTGCATTACGGGCTTTACCAAGAGGGCGACGTTCCCTATACGATTAAACGCATACCGGTTTTTGCGAAGGATCAACCAATATGGTACATTTTGGCGAAACGGGGTCTGCTGCCGCAGATTCTGCCGGTTTAATGTCGAACATTTCCACCCGCAGGCTTTTGGTCTCGGGTGGTTTTTTTATAAGGAGGATTTTATGGATGAAAAAATGATGCAGCGCTTGTTGGCGGCGGCGTCTGGACGAGAAGAGGCGGATGTCGTTTTAAAGAATGCCCAAGTCTTCAATGTCTTTACCGGTGAATTTGAAGCTGGCGACGTAGCTCTTTGCGGTGCGTATATTGCCGGCATTGGCAAGTATAAGGGTAAAGAGGAGCTCGACTTGGCTGGAAGGTATGTTACCCCTGGCTTTATTGACGGGCATATGCATTTGGAAAGCTCGATGGTGACGCCAGGCGAGTTTGCCAGGGCGGTAGTGCCTCAAGGGACGACGGCGGTGGTGGCGGATCCTCACGAAATCGCCAATGTGAGCGGCTTGGCGGGTATTGAATACTTACTGGCGGCTTCAGAGGGATTGCCTTGCAGTGTTTATGTAATGCTGCCCTCTTGCGTGCCGGCGACGCACTTGGAGACGGCAGGGGCGAGGCTGGAGGCGGAGGATTTGGCCAGGCTGGCGGAGCATCCGCGGGTGCTGGGGCTGGGGGAAGTGATGAACTATCCGGCGGTGGTGCACGGCGAGGCGGCTATGCTGCGCAAACTGCGGCTTTTCGAAGGCAGGCCCGTGGACGGTCATGCGCCTGGGTTAAGCGGGTTGGCGCTCAATGCCTATGCGGCGGCAGGCATCCATTCGGATCATGAGTGCGCTACGGCGGAGGAAGGCAAAGCGCGGCTGGCCAGGGGCCTGCACTTGATGCTGCGCGAAGGCTCGGCAGCGCATAATCTGCTGGACTTGTTGCCGGCAGTCAACGCGCAGACGCTGGCGCGCTGCCTTTTTGTCACGGATGACCGTCATCCGGCGGATTTATTGCAGCAAGGTCATGTTAATCACTTGGTGCGCCTGGCCGTGGAGGCAGGGCTTAAGCCTGCCTGGGCTTTGCAAATGGCGAC
>NZ_JAQUZF010000059.1:0-15758 GCF_028691475.1 Anaeromusa sp. | reverse complement strand
AGAAATTGTTGATGATGCAAGGAGGCGGCGTAATGACGCAACGGCGACTAGGATTGGCTTTAGGAGCGGGAGGCCTGCGCGGCTTGGCTCATGTGGGCGTGCTGCAGGTGCTGGAGGAGGAAGGAATTGCCGTTGATTGCATCGCTGGCTGTAGTATAGGGGCTTTGGTGGGGGCGATGTATTGCGCCGGACATAAGCCGCAGGACATCTTAAAATTGGCTTGCCATTTGCCCAAAGCGCATTGGTTGGATATGAATATGTCGAAGCTCGGCATGTTTTCAGGCAGGCGAATATGGGGAACGATGGATGTGCTGCTGCAAAAAAAGACATTTGCGCAGTTGAACATTCCCTTGCGTATCGTTGCTGCCGACTTAAAAAGCGGCAAAGAGGTCGTTTTTGCGGAAGGGCCCGTGGCGGCGGCAGTAAGAGCCAGTGTGTCTGTACCTGGTGTGTTCCTGCCTTTTGAGTGGGAGGACATGCTCTTGGTGGATGGCGCGGTTTTAAATCCGGTTCCCAGCGATTTGGCGCGGGAAATGGGGGTGGACGTAGTAGTTGCGGTGGACTTAACGAGCAAGGAAGAGGCGCCGGAAGTAAAAAGTTTTGTGGATGTTATGCTGCGTTCTATTGATATTATGGAACGGGAGCTCCTGCGGCATAAGCACCGCGATTGGGATGTGCTGCTGCAGCCTAATGTAGGCTATGTATCGCCAAGTTCCTTTAACCATCTCAAGGAATGCGTGGCTTTAGGACGCGTGGCGGCTCAAGCGGCTTTGCCTGCTATTCAAGAACTGCTTTCTGGTACATAGACCGGGGAGCGGAGAAAATCCAGTCCGCTCGCCTGGCCGCTGGCGAAAGCGTGCAGATCCGTAGCCCGGACGTCCCATTGCCAAGAAGCAAGGGGGGAACTGCTTGGCAGAGGGGCCATTTGGAGCGCTTTGGAGCGGCTTAGGGCTGCGCCGCGAGTAATGACGGGCAAAGAAGCAGCTTTTTTCATTTGCTGCAGCAAGGTGCGGCCAGTTGCATTGAAAGCGAGGACGCGCAGGTAGACGGGACCGTCAAGACTTGCTTGCTTGGCGATGGCGGCCGGAAATCGCAAAAGGCTATAGATCAACAGACGCTGCAGCCGGGTGCGGGCGTAGCGTTTTGTTTTTAACTTTGTCAGAAGCTCTTCCGCTGTTCGGGATGTGCGAGCGCATTGTAGAAGACGCCATTCCAGCCCGGGTTCCATATCAGGCAAAAGAGCCAGCTCATTTGCATAGCTGCTGCGCAACTGCTGCAGCAGCGGGAACTCCAGGGAGCGAAGGGTTACAGGCTGCGTTGGCAAAGAGAGAAGACGCTGCCAAACGGCAGGCGGAAAGAACGAAGATAGTTCTTGTGAGGCGATTGTAAGTAACTGCTGTCGTAAGGCTGTGGCGCTAGCATAGCCGGATGCAGGCAAATCGCCTTGATGATAGCCGGAACCTTGTCGCGGCAGCGCAAGCGCTTGCAAAGCCGGGGCGTATTTGGCGAGGGCGCTCAGATACTCCAAGGCGAGAATGTTGTTGGGCAAGGCAAGGGCGCTTGCGGTAGTTGCATTTTGATCCAGGGCGGCTCCGAGGGCTGCCCCGTAGGATAATCCTTTCTGTAAGGCGTTTTGTAAGCGTTCTTGTGTTTGCGGCGTGTTTTTTTGTCTGGCTACTTGCTGCAGCCAGCTTAAGTCAGGCGTTTCAGCGCTGAATGCCAAGGTGGAAACTAGGCCGGTTGCGGCGAGAAGACGTACGCCTCCTTGGGCAAAGGTTTCTGCGCTGCGACAGGAAAAAGTGAAAGGAAGTTCCAAAACTAGATCGGCGCCTCCCAAAACAGCCAATTCGGCCCGGAGCCATTTGTCAAAAATAGCTGGTTCCCCGCGTTGCACAAAAGAGCCGCTCATAGCGACGATGATAGGGGCGTTGCCGCCATGGCGGCGAGCTTCGGCAATTTGCCAGGCATGACCTGTATGAAAAGGATTATATTCTGCAATAATGCCAGTGACAGACATAGAACCCTCCTGCTTTTGTGTTCTGATTATCTGGAGTTTAGCACTTTTCTTGCCGGATTTGGTGATTTTCTGCAAATAAATAATAAATTTTTCTATAGAAGAAGGGATGAGAAAAGTTTTGTCGAAGAATAAAAAATGAAAATCCGATAAAAATGATGTTGTGGCTTTAAAGTCACAACATTTGTTTTATTTAGTAGGATTTCATAAAAATTTAATTTATTCCATCAATTTAAGGGGGATTTCGAAGGTGAAAGTACTAGTTATCAATTGTGGCAGCTCCTCGTTGAAGTATCAGCTCTTCAACATGGCGGACGAGTCGGTATTGGCTAAAGGTCTTGTGGAACGGATCGGCATTGAAGGCTCTGTATTGAAGCATCAGCCTGGCGAAGCCGAAAAAGTGACTATTGAAACCGAGATTCCGGATCACAGCGTGGCAATCAAATTAGTTTTGAATGCTTTGGTTGATGCTAAACATGGCGTTATCAAGGACATGAATGAAATTTCCGCCGTAGGTCATCGCGTAGTTCATGGCGCCGAGAAGTTTGCTACATCGGTACGTATCAATGATGCCGTTATGGATGCGCTGGAAGAGTGCATTGAAATGGCGCCGCTTCATAATCCTCCGAATATCTTAGGTATTAAAGCCTGTGAAAAATTAATGCCTGGCGTAGCTCAAGTGGGCGTGTTTGATACTGCGTTCCATCAGACCATGCCGAAGCATGCTTTCATTTACGGCCTGCCTTATGAAGTCTATAAGAAACACGGCATTCGTCGCTATGGTTTCCATGGTACTTCTCATAAATTTGTTTCTCAGCAGTGCGCAGAGATGATGGGACAAAAACCGGAAGACATTAAAGTCATTACCTGTCATTTGGGAAATGGCTCCAGCGTTGCTGCTGTTAAAAACGGGGCAGTGGTGGATACCAGCATGGGCTTGACTCCGCTGGAAGGCCTTGTCATGGGAACTCGCTGCGGCGACATTGATCCGGCTATTTTGCCGATGTTGATGAAAAAAGAAAATATGGATGCCGATGCAATTGACAGCTATATTAATAAAGAGTCCGGCGTGCTGGGTATTTCCGGCGTTTCCAGCGACTTCCGGGATATCGAAGGCGCTGCTGACGAAGGCAATGAAAGAGCGAAATTGGCGCTGGATGTATTCGCCTATCGTGTACAAAAATATGTGGGCGCTTATGCCGCTGCTATGAACGGCGTAGACGCGATTGTTTTCACCGCCGGTTTGGGGGAAAACTCCATCTCTATGCGTGAAAGCATTGCGGAAGCTTTTGGCTATTTAGGAGCGAAAATCGACAAAGAGCGCAATAATGTTCGCGGTAAAGCCTGCGAAATCAGCACGGCCGATTCCAAAGTGAAGCTGTTCGTTATTCCTACAAACGAAGAGTTGATGATTGCTCGGGATACGAAATCAATCTGTCTTGGTTGAGTTTTTCTAACTTGCCTGAAGTGGAAGCCGGCAGCGGTTTTTATCCTGCCGGCTTCTGTCATGGTCTTTTCTTGACAAGGCTCGCCTCGGTGGATATAATAGACGAAGGTTGAGGTGAGAAGTGATGAAACTCAACGTTGTTTCACTCCGACATGCAACAGGCAAGCAATTTTCGTTTGCCTTCGAGGTGCCTGCGGCAGAAGAGTTTTTCTGGTTGCGGGGACCCGTTTCCGTTTCAGGGAAGGTTGCCAACAGTGACGGTCATATGGTGGTTTCCGGCACGATACGTGCGTTAGCCTCCTTTGAATGCCAGCGTTGCTTGCGGGACTATGAAACCGAGCTTGTTGAAGAATTTCGACAGGAATATCGGGAAACATCGCAAGAAAGCCCATTGCCGGCAGACGCTGAATATGGCGTTTACGAAGGTGATGAGCTGGATGTAACTGAACTGGTGCGGGATACATTGTTGCTGGCGGAACCCATGAAGAAAGTGTGCCAACTGGATTGTAAGGGCTTATGCCCGGTGTGCGGCCAGGATCGCAATCAAAGTGACTGTCATTGCGATCATGAAGCCATTGATCCCAGGCTGGCTGCTCTCAAACAGTTGCTTGATTCTAAACAGTAGCCTACCATTGAAGGAGGTGGAACCAGACCATGGCAGTACCAAAGCGTAAAATGTCTAAAGCCCGTCGTGACAGACGGCGTGCAAACTGGAAACTGACGGCTCCGGGCTTCGTACCCTGCCCGCAGTGCCATGAGCCCAAAATGCCTCACCGCGTGTGCCCTGATTGCGGTCACTACAACGGAAAAGCGGTTGTCACCGTGGAATAATCCCGAATGAAAGGAGCAAGCTTGCAGCCTGGCTGCAAGTTGCTCCTTTCATTTTTTCCTTGCCAATTGCGTCATGTCTCCGCTATAATGAGGACGATGTGATTTTAGTACCAGTTTCTAAGATTAGGTGATGATATGGCGCGCATGAACAAACGTATACGACAGGAATTGTTGACAGAAAAGATTTCTACTCATCCGTTTTTGCGCGATGAGGAATTAGCTGTGGAATTTGGGGTCAGCGTGCAAACCATTCGTCTGGATCGCATGGAGCTGGGGATTCCCGAGTTGAGAGAGCGGACCAAGCTTATGGCGCAGCGGGCTCAAAACAAATTGCGAGCGATTGCGGAAGACGATGTCGTAGGTGAATTGGTTGATTTGGAAGTAGGCCGAACGGCCATTTCCGTGTTGGCAGTTACGGAAGACATGGTGCTGGCAAAGACGAAGATTGCCAGAGGACATTATATTTTTTCCCAGGCCAATTCGTTGGCGCTGGCGGTTATGGATGCGCCTGCGGCGGTAACCGGCGTGGCTAATATAAAATACAAAGTGCCGGTGCGGGCCGGTGAAAAACTGGTGGCCAAGGCGGAAGTGATTCGCATCCGCGGGAACAAAGTTTTTATTTGGGTAAAAACCCGTAATGAGCAAGAAGAGGTGTTCCGGGCCAAATTCATTATGGTTGCAGTGAACTCGGAGGGCGAAAATTGATGAAAGTTGCGATTGATGCCATGGGAGGCGATCATGCGCCGGAAGAAATTCTTTTAGGCGCCATGGCGGCTGTGAAAGACTATGGCTGTGATATTGTGCTGGTAGGCGATGAGACGTTGTTGCGAGAGGCCATGAGTAAGCATGGCGTGCGCGAAGGCGAGCACATTTTTGTACATCATGCGTCGGAAGTGATTGATATGCACGAATCTCCCGGTGCTGCGGTCCGCAAAAAGCGGGATGCTTCGGTGGTAGTTGCTACGCGCTTAGTGAAAGAAGGCGAGTGTGCGGCGGTGATTTCAGCCGGAAGCACGGGCGCTGCGGTGGCGGCCGCCTTGTTTGGCTTGGGACGACTGCCCAAGATTGAGCGTGCTACTATTGCAACGCCCATTCCCAATTTAACGGGAACGACCATGTTGTTGGATTCGGGAGCTAATGTGGACAGCAAACCGAAACATTTAGTGCAAAGCGCTATTATGGGGTCCATTTACGCGAAATATGTACTGGGTGTTGAAAATCCTCGCGTTGGTTTGTTGAGCATTGGCGAAGAAGAGACCAAAGGAAACGAATTGACTTTGTCAACGTATCCGCTGCTGGCGCAAGTACAAAACATTAATTTTGTTGGTAATATTGAAGGCAGAGATATCCCGCAAGGGACCGTTGATGTTGTGGTTTGCGATGGCTTTGTGGGGAACGTGGTTCTAAAGTTCGGCGAAGGCTTAGCCAGCGCAATCATGCGTTTATTGAAAGATGCCGTTCAACAAAGCGGTTTTTTAACGAAGATGGCATCGTTGATGTTGTTGCCGGTTTTGAAACGTTTGCGAAAGAAATTAGATTATGCTGAGTATGGCGGGGCGCCTTTGCTGGGTGTAAATGGTTGTTGCATTATTTGTCACGGCAGTTCTAAAGCTAAAGCGATTAAAAACGCAGTTCGTGTAGCCAAGGAATTTACGGAACAGCAAGTGGCGACTCATATTAGCGAGATGATTGCAAAAGAGGAGGTGCTGACGCATGGCGGAAACTAAGCAGTCTGCTGGAATTTTAGGCTTAGGCAGTTATGTGCCGGAACGCATTTTGACCAATGCCGATCTTGAAAAGATAGTAGATACTTCTGATGAATGGATTTTTTCTCGGACGGGAATCAAACAACGTCATGTGGCGGATGAGGCGACAGCTACTTCGGACATTGCTGCGGGGGCGGCTAAACGGGCTTTGGCTCATGCAGGAATTAAAGCAGAGGAGCTGGATCTGATTATTGTGGCCACAGCGACGCCGGATATGTTTTTCCCTTCGACGGCTTGCTTGGTACAAGAAAAGATTGGAGCGATTCATGCAGCAGCCTTTGATTTAGCGGCGGGCTGCTCCGGCTTTGTCTACGGGTTGACCGTGGCGACGCAATTTATACAAGCTGGCTTATATCAGCGGGTGCTTGTCATTGGCGCGGAGACGCTTTCTAAAATTTTAGACTGGACGGATCGCAATACCTGCGTGCTTTTCGGCGATGGCGCCGGTGCGGCGGTAATCGGACCGGTTCCTGCAGGATATGGCGTACTGGGTGTGGAATTAGGGGCAGACGGACATGGCGGAGAACTTTTGAAAATGCCTGCTGGCGGTTCGAGGCGTCCGCCAAGCGCCGAAACGGTGGCTCAACGCTTGCATTATGTGCATATGAACGGCAACGAAGTGTTCAAGTTTGCGATTAAAGTTATGGGTGAAGCGGCGCAAAAAGCCTTACAAAAGGCTGGTATGACCGATGCGGATGTAGATTATTTAATTCCCCATCAAGCAAACATCCGGATTATTCAATCGGCTGCGAAGCGCTTGCAATTACCGATGGAGAAAGTGCATGTCAATGTGGATCGTTATGGAAATACGTCGGCTGCATCGATTCCTATCGCCTTGGAAGAAGCAGTGCTTGAAGGCAAGGTCAAAAACGGAGACAAGCTGGTGCTCGTAGGCTTCGGTGCAGGGTTGACCTGGGCTGCCTGCGTGCTTCGCTGGTACAAGGAGGATTCATCTGTTGGTGAGTAATCAGATTTGCGAATTATTGAACATTAAATATCCCATTATTCAAGGGGGCATGGCCTGGGTAGCTACGGCTGAGTTGGCGGCAGCAGTTTCTAATGCAGGCGGTTTGGGGCTGATTGGCGCCGGACATATGCCGCCGGATGCCTTGCGCAAGGAAATTCGCCGCGCCAAAGAATTGACAACAAAGGTGTTTGGCGTCAATGTTATGTTAATGTCTCCTTTCGTCAAAGAGGTTATGCAGGTTGTTGTTGATGAGAAAGTGCAAGTAGTGACGACTGGCGCTGGCAATCCGGGAGAATACATTCCTGCGCTCAAGGGCATTGGGGCTCGAATTATTCCGGTGGTAGCTTCGGTTGCCTTAGCGAAGCGTCTGGAACGTATCGGTGTTGATGCGTTGGTGGCTGAGGGACATGAGAGCGGCGGCCACGTGGGCGAAGTATCGACCATGGCATTGGTGCCGCAAGTTGTGGATGCGGTTTCTATTCCGGTTATTGCCGCTGGCGGTATTGCCGATTCTCGAGGCGTTGTGGCGGCTTTGGCTTTAGGAGCGCAAGGGGTGCAGATTGGCACTCGTTTTGTGGCTACTACAGAATGCCTCGTGCATGAACGATACAAGCAGGCTTTAGTAAAAGCGAAAGAACGCTCGACCATTGTTACCGGCGTGAGCACAGGTCATCCTGTACGCGTCTTGCAGAACAAACTGACTAAAGAATATGTGGAGCGCGAACGAGCTGGTGCAACAACAGAAGAACTGGATCAAATGGGAGCTGGCAAACTGCGTTTGGCCGCTCAAGAAGGCGACGTGGACTACGGGTCTGTGATGGTGGGCCAAATTGCCGGTATGATTCGGGAAATTCAGTCGGTAGAAGCGGTCATGCAAGATCTGGTTTCCGGCATTCCCGGCGTAATGGAGCATTTGCAGCAGGCAACTCGCTTTAAGGCGTAAGACTCGGAAAAACAACGAGACGGAATGGAGGGAAAATAGATGAGCAAATTGGCATTCGTGTTCCCAGGACAAGGATCTCAAACCGTTGGTATGGGCAAAGATTTGTACGAGACCTTTCCGATTGTAAAAAAGATCTTTGCTGAGGCGGATGAAGCGCTGGGATTTTCTATTACCGACATGTGTTTTCAAGGTCCCGAAGAGGAACTGAAAAAAACATATAACACGCAACCGGCGATTTTGACAGTAAGCGTGGCTTGTGCGGCTGTGCTCAAAGAAAAAGGAATTACGCCTGTTCTGGCAGCCGGGCATAGCTTGGGTGAATATTCGGCATTGGTTGCGGCGGGAGCGCTGGATTTTGCTGATGCGGTGCGTCTAGTGCGTAAACGGGGGCAATTGATGCAGGAAGCCGTTCCTTTGGGCGAAGGCGCGATGGCGGCTATTTTGGGTCTTGATAGCGAGAGCATTGTCAAGACTTGCCAAGAGGTACAGGCCGAGTTGGGGCAAGCAGTCCAAGCTGTTAATTTCAATTGCCCGGGCCAAGTTGTTATTGCTGGTACGACGGCAGCTGTTGAGACCGCTGCAGCCAAGCTGAAGGAAGCGGGCGCCAAACGGGCAGTTATGCTGCCGGTGAGCGCTCCATTCCACAGCACGCTGATGGAACCTGCGGCTAAAGGATTGGCGGCGGAGCTGGATAAAATCGCAGTTAAGGACGCCGTAATTCCGGTCATTTCCAACGTAACCGGCAAACCGATGACCCGTGCTGCTGATATCAAGCGTCTTTTGGTGGCGCAAGCGGCAAGTCCGGTTATTTGGGAAGCCTGCGTGCAAACGCTGCTGGCAGAAGGGGCGGAATGTCTGGTAGAGGTGGGCCCTGGCAAGGTATTGACAAGCTTTACGAAGAAAATTGCTAAAGAGACTGCCAGCGCCAATATTGAGGATTTGGCTTCTCTGGAAAAAAGCCTTGATTATTTCAAGGAGGTCCGCTAAAATGCATGTAGACAATAAAGTGGCCTTGATTACAGGTGCTTCGCGCGGCATTGGCCGGGCAACGGCGCTGGAACTTGCCAAGGCCGGAGCTAAGATTGTCATTAACTACGCCGGTAATGCGGCGGCGGCGCAGGAAGTGCTGAAAGCCATTCAAGATATGGGCGGTCAGGCCATTGCAGTGCAGGCTAACATAGCGGTTGCTGCTGAAGTGGATGAATTGATCCAAAAGACGGTAACTGCATTTGGCTCGATTGACATTCTGGTCAACAATGCCGGAATTACGCGGGATGCGCTCTTGATGCGGATGAAAGAGGCCGATTGGGATGCGGTGCTGGATACCAACTTGAAAGGCGTCTTCTTGTGCACCAAGGCGGTGTCTAAGCTGATGCTGAAGCAGCGAAGCGGCAGAATCATCAATATGACTTCGGTTGTGGGACTGACTGGCAATGCTAGTCAAGCTAACTATGCTGCAGCGAAAGCTGGCGTAGTGGGCTTTACAAAGTCCATGGCAAAAGAGCTAGGCAGCCGTGGAATTACGGTCAATGCAGTAGCCCCGGGGTTTATTGCCACGGATATGACCGAAGTGCTGCCTGACAGTGTAAAAGAACAAATGACTAGTACTATCCCCCTTGGACGTCCAGGAACGCCGAGCGATGTGGCGAAAGCCGTATTGTTCCTCTGTTCGGACGCTGCAGCTTATATTACAGGACAAACCCTTAACGTGGACGGCGGTATGGTCATGTACTGATTTCCACTTTCTACGTGGGCTTTGGAAGGAGGTGAACTTCATGTCGACATTTGACAAAGTAAAAGAAATCGTAGTTGAGCAATTGGGTGTGGAAGCTGCTGATGTAGCTATTGACTCCACCTTCATCGATGATCTGGGTGCTGACTCCTTGGACATCGTGGAATTGATCATGGCTTTCGAAGAGGAATTTGGCATCGAAATTCCTGATGAGGTTGCAGAAAAGATCAAGACCGTAAAAGACGCTGTTACCTACATTGAACAGGAAAAACAAGGCTAAAGATCGCGAAGCGGTCTGTCAACTGAGAAAGTCCCGTGAACTTGTTCGCGGGACTTTCTTAAAGATGATGACGCCCATGTGAATGGAGGAGTATTTTCTTGAAACTTCCAGAACTTCGCATTGGCCAGCTTGTGGCCAAAGTACCAGTTATGCAAGGCGGCATGGCCATCCGTCTTTCTACGGCCCGCCTGGCTGCCGCAGTAGCCTCGCAGGGAGGCATAGGCCTGATTGCCGCATCTGGGATGACTTTTGATGAATTACGATATGAAATCCGTCTGGCTCGTTCCCTGACGAAGGGGATTATTGGCATTAACGCCATGGTGGCGGCTCGTGAATTTGCTGGTTTGGTAAAAACCGCAATTGAAGAAGGAATTGATCTTGTAGTTGCCGGAGCTGGCTTTTCCAGAGATATGTTTGGACTCGGACACGAATCGGGCACTCCGATTGTGCCGATTGTTTCATCGGTAAAATTGGCCAAGATTTCGCAAAAACTAGGTGCGGCGGCCATTGTGGTTGAGGGCAAGGAAGCAGGCGGTCATTTGGGAACCGACCTATCCATGCGCGAGATCATTCCCGATATTTGCAAAGCTGTCAATATTCCGGTCATCGCCGCTGGCGGCGTCATGAACGGTGCAGATATTGTAGACGTCTTGAAACTGGGGGCAAGCGGCGTGCAAATGGGTACGCGTTTTGCCGCAAGCGAAGAATCCAATGCGGCCCCGGCATTAAAAGAATTCTATCTGAAGGCTAAACCGGAAGATGTTGTGCTGATTGACAGCCCGGTAGGATTGCCGGGACGCGCTGTGCGCAATCCCTTTGCGGCTCGCCTTTTGGCAGGGGATGCTCCGGCGCCGACAACCTGTGATGCTTGTTTGAAGCATTGCAAACGTAATTTCTGCATTATCCGGGCGCTGATTCGAGCGCAGCAGGGAGATGTGGAGAGCGGCTTGGTCTTTACTGGCGAGTACATTCACAAGATTGAGGAAATTCTTCCTGTAAAGGAAATTTTTGAGCGGCTGCTTCGCGAAGCAGAAGCAGTTAACTAAAGTGAGGTGTTTTATTTGCATACTACTTCCAAACGCGTAGTAATCACGGGATTGGGGGCTATTACCCCTGTAGGTAATACGGCGGCTGAATTTTGGCAGTCCTTGACAAACGGTGTTTCCGGCATTGGTCCGATTACACGTTTTGACGCCAGTGACTTTACAACACGTATTGCCGGTGAAGTCAAAGGCTTTGAACCTACGCAGTTCATTGATAAAAAAGAAGCAAAGCGCATGGATCGAGTGACTCAGTTTGCTGTAGCCGCAACATCCATGGCGATTGAAGATGCGGCCTTGGATTTGGAAAAAGAAGACTTGGAGCGCATTGGTACGGTAATTGGCACCGGTATTGGCGGCATTGATACGCTGCATGATCAGTACAAAACTTTGTTTGACAAAGGCCCTGGCCGTGTCAGCCCTTTCTTTGTACCGATGATGATCGCCAATATGCCTGCTGGTCAGACTTCTATCGCTTTTGGTCTGCGCGGACCTTCGAGCTGTGTAGTTACGGCTTGCGCCACCGGCACGAACGCCGTAGGCGATGCCTTTAAAATCATTCAGCGCGGTGATGCCGACGTAATGGTGGCTGGCGGGGTGGAAGCCTGCATTTCTCCCGCAGCGGTAGCTGGCTTTTGTTCTATGAAAGCCTTGTCGACACGCAATGACGAACCTACTAAAGCTTCTCGTCCGTTTGACAAAGACCGTGCAGGCTTTGTTATGGGCGAAGGCGCAGGTATTGTGATTTTGGAATCTCTGGAGCATGCCTTGCAGCGCGGCGCACGGATTTATGCGGAAATCAGCGGTTATGGCTATAATGCGGATGCATATCATATTACGGCTCCGGCGCCGGAAGGCGCTATGGCGTCTAAATGCATGAGCTTGGCCATTAAAGACGCCGGTTTAAAACCGGAAGACGTCGACTATATTAACGCTCACGGCACCTCGACGCCGTTGAATGATCGCAATGAAACGCTGGCGGTTAAAGCTCTTTTCGGTGACCATGCCAAAGTACTTTCCATCAGCTCTATTAAATCTATGACAGGCCATCTGCTGGGAGCAGCTGGCGGTATTGAAGCCATTGCTACAGCTTTGGCGATCTCTAATGACCTGGTTCCGCCGACAATTAACTATGAGAATGCCGAAGAAGGAATGGATCTCGACTATGTGCCGAAGGTGAAACGGCAGCGCACGGTCAATGTGGCCATTTCCAACTCCTTTGGTTTCGGCGGTCATAATGCTACCATTTTGCTCAAAAAGTACAAGGCGTAATCGCGCGTGAGCAAGATAAGACAAATGGTGGATAAGGGTCGGCAGCAAGAACTTGCACTATTGTGCAAGCGTTTGGGAACCGTATTCCAGGATCTATCTTTGTTGCACCAGGCATTGGTGCATACTTCTTATGCCAATGAGACAAAGCATGAAACGCTGGTTCATAATGAACGGCTGGAGTTTCTTGGCGATGCTATCTTGGATTTGATTATCAGCGATTATCTGTTTCGCAAGTTTCCACAACTGCCGGAAGGCGAGTTGACGAAAGCCAGAGCTGTCTTGGTTTGCGAGACTACCTTGGCCCGCAGGGCAGGGGAGCTGCAAGTTGGTGAATTTCTCTATTTGGGCCGCGGCGAAGAATTGTCAGGAGGCCGCCAACGCATTTCCATTTTAGCGGATGCCTTTGAAGCGATTATTGGCGCTATTTATTTGGACCACGGCATTCCTGGCGTAACAGACTTTGTCATGAAGCAGCTAGCGAAGGAAATTAAGCTGGTGGAGCGTGGTAATTACCTAAAGGACTACAAGACCTTGTTGCAGGAATTGGTGCAGCGTAAGGCTGACGCAAAGATTCAGTACCAACTGGCTGGTGAAGAGGGGCCTGATCACGGGAAGATTTTTCACGTGGAAGTTTGGGTCAACGACCATCTAGCAGGGCACGGCAGCGGCCGCAGCAAAAAAGAAGCGGAGCAGCATGCTGCGCAAGAAGCCTTTGCGGCTTTGCAGCCCAAGGAAAGTGCGCACAAGTCATCTTGAAATAGAAACGATGCCGTGACGGATGTAGTTACGGCATCGTTTTTTGTCTTTTTAGAAATCGCTTAGCGATTTTGCTTAGAAGGAGGTCGGTAGATGAAAGAGCCAAGAAAGCGAATTGTACCGTTATTCATTCCTTTTTTGGGCTGTAGAAGTCAATGCGTTTTTTGCGATCAGCGCATGCTGACGGGAACCGGAAATGCGGCGCCGACGGCGGAAGATATCCGGACGATTTTGGAAAAAGCGTTGGCATTGCAGCCGGCCGGACAGAAAGTGGAGGCCGCCTTTTACGGCGGCAGCTTTACAGCCTTGCCGCTACGGCAGCAAAAGGAACTTTTAGCGCCGGCGCAGCATTTTTTGGCAACAGGGAAGGTAACAGGCATTCGTTTATCCACCAGGCCGGACGCCATAGAAGAAGAGGCGGTCAGATGGCTGAAGACGCAAGGCGTTTCATGCGTGGAGTTGGGGGCGCAATCGCTCTGCAACTCTGTTTTGAATGCAGCCAAGCGAGGGTATGGTTTTTCTTGTGTAGAAAAGGCTGTCGCTGTGTTGCGGCATGCCGGGCTGACCGTAGGCGTGCAGCTGATGCCGGGATTGCCCGGAGAAACTCGGCTGTTGTGGCAAAAAACATTGCAGCGCCTCTGGAAGCTGGCTCCGGATTTCATCCGCTTGTATCCAACGGTGGTTTTAGCAGATACGGAACTGGCTGGCTCTTACGCAAGCGGCGTGTATAAGCCGCTATCGCTGGCGGAAGCGGTCGAGCGTACGGCGTGGGCCTTGGCTGGCTGCCAGCAGCGAGGAATTGGCGTGATTCGCATGGGCTTGCAGGACAGTGAAGAACTGCATTCCGCCAAACTGCTGGCAGGACCCTATCATCCCGCTTTTGGCGAACTCGTATGGTCGTTCTTAATACGTCAGCAGGTGCTGTATGGCTTAGAACAGCTTTCTTCTTCAGCGTGTCGCCTCTTCTATCATCCTCAGGATGCATCCAAGGTGCGGGGCCAGAAAAATGAGAACTTGCGTCAATGGCAAGAGGCCGGTTTCGGAGAAGTATCCCTGCAAGCAAAGGCAAGCCTTTGTCCAGGCAGCCTGGAGCTAGAGGCGGTGAAAGGCAGACGGAGAGTGAAGCTAGGAGCGCTTGGAGCCTTTTACTGTTAAACGATCATAAGTAAAATCTTTCCGGTAAACATAGCTTTAGGAGAAGGAGTTTTTCATAGAGAACAGAATAGAGGGGATAAAGGAAGACCTATTAGGAACAACAAATGCTGGATGCCTTGCAGTTCAAAGCGACGTAGAAGGAGGTTCAGTAACTATGGAAGTCCTCAAAGTGTCTGCTCGATCGAATCCTAAAGCGGTTGCCGGAGCATTGGCTGCGGTGTTGCGCGAAAATGGGGGCGCGGAAGTCCAGGCGGTGGGAGCCGGGGCGGTGAATCAAGCAATCAAGGCTATCGCTATCGCCAGAGGATTTGTGGCTCCTAACGGTATCAATCTCGTGACCATTCCGGCGTTTGCGGAAATCAATATTGATGGCGAAGAGAGGACGGCCATTCGCTTTATTGTGGAGCCTCGTTGAAGTGAGTTGTTTTATAAGCCTGTTTGCTGCGGCAAGCGGGCTTTTTATTTGTTATTAGGTGGTTGATGATGGTACAATAAGTAAGATATCTGCAAGAAATGTGGTGAATTAATTCGTGCTGTTACGAAAACTGGAAGCTCATGGCTTTAAATCGTTCGCAGACCGTACTGAATTGGAATTTGACGAAGGAATTACAGCGATTGTCGGGCCTAACGGCAGCGGCAAGAGCAATATTTCCGACGCGATCTTGTGGGTGTTGGGCGAACAGAGCGCCAAAACTCTGCGCGGCGCCAAAATGGAGGATGTTATTTTTTCCGGCAGTGCAGGGAGGCGCCCTTTGGGCATGGCAGAAGTGTCGTTGACCTTTGATAATACAGACGGCACCTTGCCTATTGAGTATAGTGAAGTCATTTTTACTCGCCGCGTCTATCGTTCCGGTGAAAGCGAATACTATTTAAATAAACGTTCTTGTCGTCTCAAGGACATTCATGAGCTTTTGGCTCATACCGGCCTAGGCAAGGACTCTATGGTTGTTATTGGACAAAATCGCGTAGACGAAGTGCTGAACAGCAAACCGGAAGAACGACGCTTGTTGTTTGAGGATGCGGCAGGAATCAGTAAATATAAGCAGCGTAAACGGGACGCCATGCGCAAAATGGAGGAAACCGAGCTAAATCTGACGCGCGTAGCAGATATTCGCGGCGAAATTTCCGCGAGATTAGAACCTATGGCGGAGAGCGCCCGTAAAGCGAAAGAACATAAAGAACTGGCGCGACAGTTGCGCAGCCAGCAAGTATCTATGCTGTGTCAGCGACTGGAGCAGGCGCAAAGCCAGCAAGAGCGTTGGCGCGGCGAAGCGGCGGCGCTGCAGCAGGATTATGAAGCAGGTCGCACGGCGTTATATGCGGCAGAGAGCGAGGCCGCCCGCTGCGGGGAGTTGCGCAGCCAGGCGGAAGCGTCTTGGACGGCAGCGCAGCAGCAACTTCGCAGCTGCCAGGAAGAAGGAGACGCGCTGCAACAGCAGCAGGCGGTTTTGGCGGAGCGGTCCTTGCAGGAAGAGGAGCGCAGCCGGCGCTTAGCCCAAGAGCAGGTGGAATATGCGCAGTTAGCGCAGCGCACCCGAGCGCAGGGAGAAAACGT
>NZ_JAQUZF010000187.1:0-3370 GCF_028691475.1 Anaeromusa sp. | reverse complement strand
TGAGCGAATGCGTAACCGCATCCTCTATCTTGCGGTTACTAAAAATAGATAGCAGCGAGAATTTGCATCCTCGCTGCCAACATTACTTTATGCTTTTACCCCAACCATTGACATAGAACCAAAAAAATTACAGTTTTCCACTTTCGGGCCTTTTTCTACGGCAATAAAATGCGCACCATCACTATTGGTAGAAACTAACCGTTCCGCCGTTGCATTCCGCGGCTTTTCCCCGGGAATCATATTTACACGTTCAAGGACCATGCCGCCAACACCGCCCTGCTCAAGAATGCCCATTCCCGGCGAAGAATATAACCCAAAATCAACAAAAGAAGTATAGGCGCTGTCTTCTACGCGCACAGCCGTCGCCAAAGCGCTGCGAATTGCGACGGTATCCCCAAGTTGTACAGGAATTTGCCCTGGCCCACAGGCCGTAGCGCTCCACTGAAGATTGACTTTAAGGTACCCGTTTCCCATCGCTTCCGCTCGAATCGGAGTCAAGTGCCTAGCGCCCACTTTTTCCGCTTTGGTTAGGCGATCCATCACCGTAAAGAACCCTTGATGAATTTTCGCCGCAAATTCGCTGCTGCTAGGATAGCCTGCATCCACTTGTATCTCGACCACCTGCCCGGTTGAGTCCAATCCAGTTACGACCCCTTGCGTATAGGGTAAAGGGTCATAGTCGACCGCTAGATTCCGTACGGTAAAATGGTTGGACGATTTAATCCAAAAAGTGGACTTCATAGACGTATTTAAAATTGTTGCTCCATTACCGTTGATTTCCAAAAAATCAACAAATTGAACCTGTATTGGCTTCGTAATCTTGTATATTTTCTTGTTTTCCAAGTTTAAAACAATCTTAATTTCCCGCTTTTCTTGCTTGGCTGCCGCTGCTCTTGCCTGCGCCTCTGCAATCGCTTTTTCAAAGGCTAGATTCGTGTCCTCTGCACCAGGATTGGCAAACTGGGCCAGCTCCAGCGCAACACTTGTCACCGATTCGGAAGCGCCATAGGTAGTTCCTGCTTCTACAGAAAGATTTACAAAAAAAGAAAAAACAATATAGACTAACAGGATACACACCGTATTTTTCAGAAAAGGTATACTTCTTATTCCTTGCATTCCTACGCCTCCGATAAACTATAGGATTCAACTCTCAACACTTGCATTCCCTGCGCCCCTCGGCAAAGAGCTATATCCAGCAAGCGCACCTGTTCTATTTCTTTCTGAGGCGTATAGCAGCTAGTACCCCGCCACTTTTCACGGCTAAGCCGTTCCCATTTGGTGTCTACAAGCCTGTGTCCGTATTCCTTTGTATACCAAGTAAAACAAAAATCAGGAACATACTCATCCGACACACCTGGCAATAGCAATTCCACACTTTGCTGGTAGCTTTGCCCTGGTAGAAGCTGCGCAAAAGATCCTGATGTAATTTCACTGGCCGGCGCATCCTGGAGACTGCGCAGCTTTACAAAAACACCCTCGGCTGTCGCATACCCGGCAATTTTCCAATGCATTTGTTCTGCCTCTACACCAAAAGAATAAATGCCCTCTAAATCGGCCATTGTTTTCAAGAGCCGGCAGTCAGCCGCTACTGATTCTGCCACCTCTTGCGCCGCAGAAGACCGTGCTGAGTAGTCCAGGAATTCCTCGTCGCACATGGTTTCCACCACATTTTGCAGACATACCCGTGCTGCAGAGTCACGCTTCTCGTTCTCCGGTTCTTCGCGCTTCAAAGCCATGCCGCCGGCAGGTTGCACGGAGGCCTCGCTTAGTTCCAAGGTAGCATGCTTCATGAACAAGCGCATCACATGATTCACACCGTCTTCGTTAACAGTCCGAAGATCCGCCGCAAAATATTGTCCCCGGTTATAGTTTCCCGTAATAATTTCATAGGCAGGAAAATAGGCTACTTCTTTACGCCGAGAAGCAATCATTTCACTGGCCACACGCAACACCGACTTGGAATACGTAGTAGATACAAGAACATGCTTCGCTTCGGCCGTAGCTACCAGGGGCACCGGCGAAACCGTCAAAATCACTTTTGCTTTGGGGTTAACATCACGCAGATAATCAATAAATTCAATCATATCCCTTACAATCTCATCGACTGTAAAATTAACAAAACGATATTTCTCCGGCGTGAATTCTCCGGCGACAACGCCCGGGCAAATAGGATAAGCAGCGCCATCGCATCTGGAAAGCCAGCATTCTGTCAACCCCAGCGTAAACACAAACACATCCAATTCCTCAAAAGCTTGGCGCACATACCGATAATGCTGCTTGCGGTCGAGCTCATATTCTTGGCGGGAACTAAAACCATCCGGCTGAATATTGGGACGAAAGGGATCTATCAACGTCCCATCTTCCCGCTCCCACACATCTTCTTGCGGCGAAAACAAGCCGTATACTCTTTGAAACAGCTGTACCAGCTGTCTTGCGGTATAAATATTTCCATAGCGTGCGCTAAAGATGCCATAATTGTTTTTCTTGACCAAATCCTCCGGTATCAAAGGATGCGCTTTTTCGGTAATGAAAAAATGAAAGCCGCCCTTATCCAGGACTTTACTGATATGCTGTGCAAAACAGCTTCCGGCTGATACAATTTTATCTTCCTTTGAAATTTTAAAAGGAAAATGGAGTACCGGATCAACAACTTCCATTTCAAGGCGCGCTATCGAACGCGACCAATAGGATGAATCCGGAAAACTCTTATATGGATGCGTCATTTATAGCCCCCTATCCTTCTCTCTATGTCCTACTTGTCTACATACTACTGTGTCATCTACCCCACTACTGCGCGTAGGCTATTTTCTCCAACACTTGCAGCACCTCTTCGCCATAGGCCACATTTCCGTGCGTAGCATCGGTAGACCAATACTGCTGCTTCAAAAAGCCATTTTCATCCATCGTGTTCGCCGGAGCCGGAATAAAACTAATCTCCATCTGTTCACAGGCTTCCTTGAAGATTTCGGATTGCAGCCGCCACAACTTATAACGCAAATACGGCGGTGCCACTACGCTTTCGTCCAAATGTACTAGTTGACTATCTTTTCTTCTTTTCTCTACTTTTAACCGGAACTCCTTATCCAAGTGTGCCAAAATGTGTTTAGTGTCAAAAATAGGCGGAGGAGACTCTATATGGTACAAAGATGCACATTGTTCTTTAAGCAAAGCAAGCGCGCACAGTTGCCCCTTCATACGTCTACATAATATTTCTTTTATTGTTTCATAAGCTATAGTATTTTCAGTCGCAAATTGCAAGTGCAAGTTGAACACTTTGGTAAAGTAGAACAGTAGTTTAAATTAAGCAGCATAAATAGAGTCAAGAAAGTCTTCGAAAAGGTCGTCTGGAGTTCGATAACCGAGGCGCTTG
>NZ_JAQUZF010000058.1:0-15973 GCF_028691475.1 Anaeromusa sp. | reverse complement strand
TTTTGAGCGAATGCGTAACCGCATCCTCTATCTTGCGGTTACTAAAAATAGATAGCAGCGAGAATTTGCATCCTCGCTGCCAACATTACTTTATGCTTTTACCCCAACCATTGACATAGAACCACAAATAGAAGCCGATCAATGGTGCTGAGGTACAACACCTTGATCGGCTTCTATGTTATTTTGTCAAATTGACATGCACTATAGAAATAAAATTCTTCCCTATCTCAGCAACTTTTACACAAGCAGGGAGGAGTTTACTGTTATCATCAAATGCTCATTCTTTGTCTTCTAAATTAACACTATTTCTTATAGCCGCATCCCATGCCTTATTAGAATATTCACTATCGATAAAATGCAGATAGGATGCATATCCCCGAAAAGCTTTACCCGATAAATCGTTGTTTTCAAAATGCAGCCTTCGCGCGGTAACAGTAGCATGAATCATCGCTCTTATCCGTTTCTTAATATCCCGCGGGATTTTCACCCCGTCATTCACAGTAAGTCCAGTCACTTGTTGACGCATATTTCTACGACACACTCGCACCTTGTTTTCAGCTACTACGAATCCCTCGTCATAAATTATATGTTTTATAAGAGGCAGCAACCTAACAATATCACTAAACCCACTGACCGTGATATCATCTGCATAACGGGTATATTCTGCAAAATTGCGGATTATTAAACCCTGGATTCGCTTATCCATATGCTGGCAAATTCTGTTTGCTAATGCAGGGCTTGTCGGAGCTCCTTGTGGTAACACACCGTTATAAGTGCATAATCTGGTTAGAAAACGTGCGCTTTGGGTATTGTAGCCAATCTTTTTAAATATACCGTAAACTCGACAAGCGGAAATGGATTGAAAAAAATCTTTTATGTCCACTTTAATAATTAAATCCTGGTTAGCATGAGGGGCAGCATTTGTCAAAATTGAATGTTCTTTACGAAATCCGTGACAGCAATCAAGATATTTAAACTTAGATAAAACGTTCTCATTGATTGCCCGTTGCACAGACAACAAAAGTCCTTGAGGAGCAGAAATAACTCTAAAACCTTCATGACGCTTTGGAATTGTATAGACTTTGTACCATTGGTTCCATGTCTTCCATGTTGAATATAACCATCCAAGTTTTGAAGCCGCTACACCGATATCAGCACTTAATTCACTAATTACTGCCGATGTGCAATCATCATAGCCGTCTATATCATCAGAATTGTCATCAGAATTGTCATCAAACGAGCCATCATCCCAGGAATCATCTGTCCACGAGTTTTCTTTTTCCGCATTCAATACTATACGGTCTATATCTTCTTGGTAGTAGACCCAAATGTCAGCCTCGTCCATATAATCTTCCATGAGCGAATAGCGTTTAGGTTTCTTCATACAGCACCTCAGTCTGATGTGCGACACAAGATTACATTCATCCCAATACGCCCTCGCAACGTCGGTAGACGGTGTCCCAGGCAATGTCCTGACAAGTGATCCATCGCGGCGAAACACCGCAATATATTAGCTAAACATTTGCGCCGCACATCTTGTCCTAAGTATATTTCACTTCATATTAACTGTCAATTGAAGGAAGTTTTACTAATATAACTAACTCTACGCTTCAATTTCACTAGCCTCTTCAAACACTTTGCGTACAATCTCTTTCGTAGTGCCGCCTTCAAAGGCTTTACGCTTTCCTACAAAGTACGTTGGAACGTAATAGTAATCATATTGCTTGGCAATTTCGGGCGTTTTCTCTTCATCAATGATTTCTACTTTAATCTCTAATTTGTTTGCTATCCTCTTTATAAAAAAGAATAAGAGAAGCCCTTGGTGACAGGCTCCTCCGAGAATAACGATTATTAAGTTAATATTATTATATAATATAAGACCCGAAAAATCAAGTTATTGGCATCTACAGAAAGTATTTTATCCCATTTCGCCAGCAACTCTTTCTTATTCTGTAGTTTCCCTGCCCTCTATGCGTCGCAAAAAATTTCTCACAAGCTTAAGATACTCTTGGGGCTTTTCCAGGTGATGCTCGTGCGATGCGTCTTCTATGACCACCATTTCAGAACCAGGCAAGGCCTGCTGATAAATCGCGGTAGTCTTTGGAGTCGCCTCATCATAACGACCACAAGTAAACAGAACAGGAACCTTAATTTCTTTTAACCGGTTTACTAATTCGGTATTTTTAAGACTTCCTGTCATGGTAAACTCACTCGGCCCGCACATACTCAGGTAAACAGGAACACCCATTTTCTCAATAGTCCGGTTCATGGCTTCAGGCCAAGGATTAAGGCGACAAACATGCTTACTATAAAACACGCGCATCGCCTCTTGATAAGCTTGGTGAGTCAAACTCTTTCATCGCTTCAGCCTGCCGGACAACCGTCTGAATCTCTTCCGGCAACCCTGTAAGATAATTCTGTTGATCTGCCAGCCAACGGCTGGCGCTAAAAAAGGGGCCTGACAAAATCAAGCTGCATACATGCTGCGGCTTCTCACGCAACATGTATTCTCCTGCCAAAAGAGTTCCCCAAGATTGTCCCATAAGATGAATCTTAGTAAGCCCGAGCCCTTCCTGCACCTTGAGCAGCTCATCAATAAAGCGACCATTATTCCACAAAGCAAGGTCATCGGGCCGTTCCGAATTACCGCAGCCAAGCTGATCGTAAAAAATAACAGGCCGTTCATCCGCCAAGCCTTCTAACGGCTCCAGATAATCATGCGGCGCTCCGGGACCGCCATGCAGAGTTACCAGCGGAATACCTGGCCGGTCATTGCCTACAATGCGATACCATGCTTTTCCTCCAGGCACCGTAAGAAACCCTTCTTTTATGGAGCTCACAGCAAACCCTCCTCTTCGCATTTATTCTTCTTTCTCTTCCCTGTCCGCTTCTTCTCCTAACGCCCGGTCACGCAAAACCCGCTTTAAAATCTTGCCGGTCTGATTCTTTGGCAGCACATCCAGCACGACAAAGTCTTTGGGAACTTTATACGCCGCCAGAGCTGCCTGCAAATAGTCGCGCAGCTCTTTTTTGTTAAAAACATATCCTTCCGCAAAAACAAGATACGCCCGGGCCGCCTGACCGCGCAGTTCATCCGGCACGCCGATAACGGCAGCCTCTATAACACCGGGATACTTATATAATAATTCTTCAATCTCCCGCGGATAGATGTTTTCGCCGCTGACAATAATCATATCTTTGAGGCGATCAACAATGTAAATGTAGCCTTCCGCATCAAGATACGCCAAGTCGCCCGTGTGCAGCCAACCTTGGCGCAAGGCTCTCGCCGTCTCCTGCGGCAGATTATAGTACCCCAGCATGACATTAGGGCCTTGGACCAAGAGTTCCCCTACCGTCCCAGGCGGCACGATCCCTTTGCCGCCGTCTATTTTCACTGTCACCGCTGGAAGAGGCCGCCCGATGGAGCAGGGCTTTACTCGGCCTGGCGGGTTCAAGCTCACCACCGGCGAAGCCTCGGACAAGCCGTACCCTTCTAAAATTTCTTGGCCAAATTTTTCTTGAAACCGCTTGGCTATTTTTTCCGGCAACGGCGCGCCGCCGGATATGCAGGCGCGCAGGCTCGCCAAATCCGGCTCTTCTCCTGTGCGCAACAACACATTGTACATCGTAGGCACCGCATAAATGACCGTAACCTGGTACTCACGGATGGCCGCCAGCGTCTCTTTAGGCGCAAAAGCGTCTAAAATAGTAATCGCCGCGCCGCCCAACAAGGTCGTCAGCACAGAGCAGGTCCAGGCAAAGCAGTGATACATGGGCAGCACGCAAAGTACGCGGTCTTCCGGGACCATCGGCAGCACCTGCCGATAGGAATGCGCATTGCTAATTAGATTCCGATGGCTCAGCACCGCCCCTTTGGGTTTCCCCGTGGTACCCGAGGTATAAATAATGGCACAGGGCCGCTGCTCATTTTCCGGACTGTCCTCCAACACCGGCGCCGCCGGATCGTTCGCCAGCGCTACAGCCTCTTTAAATTTCGAAAACACCAAGCGTGTTACAGGTAAATCCATATCCCGTTCCGTCACCAGGTGCTTTACCTGGGCATCTTGCAAAATATACGCTGCCTCTTGTTCCGTTAATTGAAAGTTCAGAGGCACTACGACCGCCCCTAAACTAACAATAGCCAGATAGCTGTACACAAATTCCACACAGTTTTTAGAAAAAAGGCCTACATTTTCACTCGCCCGAACGCCCTGGGCGTAAAAAAAGTTGCGATAGGCTGCAACATTGCTTTGCAATTGCCTGTACGTAACCGCTTCATCGCGGGCCCCCAGAAAAGCAAAATCCTCTTGTTTTCCCTGAAATATCAAATGATGCACTAGCATGGCAATCACTCTCTTCTTCTTCAAACTTTACGTTCGTATCAAAATATGAGTATACCATACTTTGCAGCCACCGTCTCAGGACAGTTCTTTATTCAATTCCGCCTTGGAAGCTAATACATGCCGGCCATGTACCAGCACATACACGCCCCAGACGGCGATAACGAAAAAGCTCAGCATCCAATACATGTGCCCTAAGCCAAAGGAAGAAACCAGCGTCCCCAAAAGATACGCCCCCGCAGCCAGGCCCAAGTCTAAAAAGGTAAAATACGTTGCCGTCACCACGCTGGCGCGTTCGGGCCGCGATTTTTGCACCGCAATGGTTTGTACTGTCGGCACAAGAACGCCGTAACCGGCGCCAATCAAGGCCGCCGCCCCCAACATGCCCACCATGGAAGGCATAGCGCCCAAAAGAATCATGCCAGCCGCTAAAAGTGCAAACGCCGGATACAATACTACATTAGGGCCATGTAAATCCATAATGCGCCCGGTGAAAACCCGCACCATGACAGCACAAAACGCCAGGACCACAAAAAACCAGTCTGTCAGCTCCGCCAAGCCTTGCTCTTTAGCATACACCGCCGCAAAGGTCAGCACGCCTGCATACGCGATCGACACAAGCAAAATCACGCTGCACACAGGGATAGCCTGCCATTCCAACAGTTTCTTCGGTGAAAAAGTAAGCTCTTGTGCAAAGGCGACTTGTGTTTTCTCCCGAATCGGTAACAACAAGGCCCAACCGAGCAACGTTGAGAGACCGCAAAAAAGAAAAATCGCCTGAAAGCCAAAAAGAGCTTCTAATTTCAAACCCACAAAGGGTCCAATAGCGGAACCGGCCGTTACTACCGTAGTCAAGTATGCGATGCCCTCCCCTTTACGGCTGTCCGGCACAAAACGACTGCCCATGGACATAATGGCCGTATTGGCAATAGCAAAACAAGCTCCGCCAAAAAAGCGCACTGACAGCACCCACAGCGGCTGCGCCGCCACTAAAAACAACAGATGCGAGAGAAAGAAAAGCAAGGAGCTGCCCAGCAGCACCTTGCGATGTCCAAAGCGACTTTCCAAGCCCGCCGTCTGCGTACGAAACAAGACCGACGCCAGTAAAAACAAGGCATTGCTTAAGCCGGCCATTTCCACGCTCTGCCCCAATTCTTCCAATACATACAAGGGCATAATCGGTAAATACAGCGAATATGGCACAAAAACAAACAACATCCCCAGAATTGTCAATATATAGCGTTTGGTCCACAATGATTCCGAATTACTCTTGCTCATGCGTTGCCACCTCATTTTCCTTCCATTGGTCCGCGTTCTGCTGCAAACGCTGCAGCGCCTGTAAAAGCGCCTGCAGCTCCTCAGCCGTAAAATCAGCCAGCACTGCCTGGCGATGCCTGCCTGTACATTCCATCCAGCAAGCATATGCCTGTTTTGCCTTAGCCGCCAAGGCGACCTTGCGTTCCCGGCGGTCCAAGCCTTCTTTGCGCACCACAAGGCCTTTCGCTTCCAACTTGGCGACGCTCTTAGAAATCGCCGCCGCCTCTAAATGCATATACTCAGCCAACGCTTTTTGCGTCAACTCGCCCCACTTGTCCAGCGACGTCAGCACCGCCCATTCCGAGGCGGAAATCCCATAAGGCGCCAACACTTGGTTGACGCCTTTGTCAATGCCGCGTACCGCTTGGTGTAACCCGTGAAAAATCCCGTGCAAATCCATCGACACCCTCCTGTTTTACGGTTTTAAAAATACTTAACCGGTTAACTATTTTTTGTTAGTGTACTCCTTTGTCTCCTCGCCTGTCAAGGAAATTGCCCTTTCTTTACCTAATTCAGCAAGAAATTACCAGAAAAACGGCTACGCAGTCTTAGGCATAGAATGTCTTGAATGCAAAATAGGGCTCCTAATGGAGCCCCTTATAACAACATAACTTTTCGTATACCCTTTTTAAGTCGTTTAATGATTCTCCAGTTCCGCCTCTGCCAGACGATGCTGCATTGGAACTTTTTCTTTGTCCGCTTTCGGCTTATAGTCTAAAATATAAAAATTCTCCACAATAAAGCAGTACAACAAACAGCCCATCGCCAACAGCGCCGCACTGACAATAATTTCCCAGATCGACGGAAAATACAAGCTTTTCCCTTCCATGACCATTGCGGTAATCGCCGTGTTCAGGCGGTTCATGATGACCCCTAGGCTAGTTAGCACGCCGTAAGTCAGAAGACCGCTTTTTGTCCGCCCCCAAAGGGTAAAAAGAATGCCCAAGGGCACGCAAAGACACAGCCCCATTTCGAAGAAGAAAAACCAGCTCTGCAAATTCCCCTTGAATACCAGCGGCCACAAGCCCCGCACCGTAAAATCATGCACCTTCAGCAAAAGGTACAAGAACATCATCACGCCGCCAATATAGGCTAAGCCGCGCAAAACATGGAGCGGCACAGGATGACGAAACACGCGGCCAGACAAAATGGATTCCACGCATACCATCGCCGGGCCCACAAAAAAAGACGACAGCAGAAAGTAAGCAGGCAGCCATTCGGACCACCACAAAGGATACACCTTGTGCACGGCGATCAAGAAAAGCGCTCCTAAAGACGATTGGTGCAGCGTAGGCAGTACAACACCAATAATCATCAGCACCGGAATCATCTTTTTAAAATACAGATGCCATTTCCGGCCGATACGTTCTGTAACAACCTCGCCGAATTCCAGAAATTGAATGCTTGTATAAATGGACACACACCAAAAGACTTCAAACAATACCGACGCGTGGCCCCAGGAAACAAAGGGCCGCCAGAAATTAAACCATTGGCCGATATCCAAAAAGAGGCCAGCCATAACCAACAGATAGCCTAAAAGAGAAGTCAACATGGCCCCCCGGGCCACGGGATAGTAACGATCCTGATGCAAAATATGCACAATCAGCGCCGTCGAATAACCGCCTCCAGCCAAAGCAACGCCGGTGAGAACGTCAAAAGCGATCCAAAGCCCCCATGGCCATTCATCGCTTAGATTCGTCACCGCGCCCATACCGGTAACCAGCCGAAAGACAATGACAATAATTCCAAGCAGCGCCACCGCCGTCAGGAAGTACCGTGCAGGCGTTACTGTAAAATTCCAGCCAAACAAGTTAACTTTCATCTTCTTCGCCGCCTTCCTTGTCTTCGTCTTTCAGACGCCGCCGACGCCGCGTATACCAGGACATGCCTGCCAAAAAGCCGCCCCAGCCTACAGCCAGCCATGGAGTCTGCGACAAAAATCCCTGTGTATACGCAGGCAAGCTTTTTTCGCCCAGCTTTTCCGGAAAACCAAGCTGCGCAAAAGATACATCCGAAAGATATAGCCAAGAAGTACCGCCGATTTCCTTTTCGCCATATACCTGGGGCACATAAGAACCATTTTGCAAGCGACGATGCGCCTCAGCCAACAACTCTGAGCGCTCTCCATATAAGAGAGCCTGTGTCGGACAAGCGCCGGTACAAGCAGGCGCCTCTCCCGCAGCTAGCTTAGACGAACAAAACTGGCACTTAGCCACCAACGGAATTTGCTTGCCCCACTCATATTTGGGCACTTCAAAAGGACAGGCCACCATACAATACCGGCAGCCTACGCACAACTCCGGATGATAGATGACCGCGCCGCTCTCATCCCGCTGCAACGCTTTAGAAAAGCAGGCCGACACGCACGCCGGTTCCAGGCAATGCATACACTGCTTTTTCACATACCGCCGCTGACTCCCGTTTACCTGGCGTTTCTCCAAAATCGTCCAATTGCGCTCGTTTAGCTGCGCCTTGGAACCGCTGTGGGGAACCTGCTCGTCGTAAACCAGGCCGTTCCACAGCTTGCATGCCACAGTACAGGCTCCGCAGCCAATACAGCGCGTCACATCTACCAATACGCTTTTCGGCATCATATCCTCCTTTCCGGCTGCGCCTTAGCAGCAAATGCCTGATGTCGATCTTGAAACGAGGTATGCAGCAACGCTTCCGCTTTTTCGCCGCAGGGCTCGCCTAAAAATGTCTCATATACGTTCCGGGCTTCCCGGCTTTCATGACTGGAACGCAGATCCTGCCGATCCTGCGCCCGCATGGCGGCGATGCGCGCCTGTCGCCCTTCTTCGGTAGGCGGCAATTGGCTCAACGGCTGACCGCCGCCCCCAACACAGCCTCCGGGACAAGCCATCACCTCAATAAAGTCCCAGCTTCCTTGACCGCTTTGCAGCGCTTCCATCATGACCCGCGCTTGCCCCAGGCCTTGCGCCGCAGCGAGACGGAGCGTCCTTCCATGCGGCAGAGCCAGCTTCGCTTCCCGCAGTCCTTTCAAATCCTCTCGCTGACGCCATTGCAGCGCTTCTGGAGGCAAATCTTCCCCTGCTCCCTGCCGCCAGAGGCTGCGCGCCACCGCTTCACTTACGCCGCCCCGAGCGCCAAAAATGCGGCCGCCGCCGCTGGCGACGCCAAAAGGCTCGTCAAATTCACGCGGCGCTAACGAGGGTACTGTTACACCTTGTCGCTGAAACAAAGCCGCCGCTTCCCGCACGGTCAGCACGGCGTCTACCGCCTGCAAGCCGGAGGCTTCTTTTTGGCGCAAGCATTCAAACTTTTTCGCAGTACAAGGCATTACCGCTACAGAAAAAATATCCTTGGGCCGCAAGCCATAGTTTTTTCCATGCTCGGATTTCAGCAACGTTCCCAGTATTTGCTGCGGCGATTTAACGGTAGACAATCGAGGCAGCCATTGAGGGTAAAAATACTCGCAAAACTTCACCCATGCCGGACAGCAGGAGGTAAACTGAGGCAGCGCTCCTTTTTCCCAACGATGCAAAAACTCCGCCGCCTCTTCCCACACCGTCACATCGGCGGCAAAGGCCGTGTCAAACACAGCCGTCGCGCCGCCTTGCCGCCACGCCGCCACATGCTGCTGCGCCGTAATACTCCCCGGGGCAAGTCCAAAGGCTTCGCCAAGGGACACGCGCGTCGCCGGCGCCAATTGAATCACAGTTTGCCGGCTTTTATCCGCCAGCGCCTCTTGAACGCGCTTTGTATCATCCTTTTCCCGGATAGCGCCAGTCGGACAGTAAAGGGCGCACTGCCCGCAATGCACGCAAATAGCCGCATCACGCACAGGCAGATCGTATTGACCATATACAGTCTGCACATCCCGGCAGACCTGCAGACATTGGCCGCAAAGAATGCATTTGCGATCATCACGGCACAAGGCCGGATCTTCTTCTTCCAGTGACACACGGCCCCGCAAGGCAGCCAAAGCGGTCGCTGGCTGCCGATACTGCGTCGGCAGCCACCCCCGTCCGCTTACTGCTTCATGACCGCAGCCGGCGCTTCCTAGCGCTCCTGCCGTTACCCCCAGACCACAGAGGCGTAAAAAATTTCGTCTTGAAAATGAAGTGCTATTCTTTGCGCCCATTTTTCTGCCGCTCCCTTGCACAAATTATAGAATGTTTTATATTGTCCGTATTATACTACTTTTAAAACCATTATTCAACTTTATAAAGTGAAAACAATCCCATTGTATACACTTGCATGCAAAGAATACTGTATTATGTCTGCAAAACGATATAAAAAAGAAAGAACTGCCTTTGTTTAGCCAAAGACAATTCTTTCCATACCCTTAGACTTTCCTATGCTTTTATGCTACTCGCTTAGGAATTACTTCCGTTTTGCTTACAGTCCTCTTTTTGCCGGCACTTAGAACAAGAGCCACCGCAAGGCGTCACCAACAGCGTCCGGCAACGAGGACAGCGCAGCCCGGCCTGAGCCGTAAGAGGAAAAGCGCAAGTTGGACATTGCTTCATAGTAATCAGCCTCCATTCTTAGAGCAGCACCGCAGCAACCAATCCGCCTACTACAAAGGCCGCCACCCATGACCCCAGCCAAATCAGCAGACCTTCACGACGACCGCGTTCTTTAAATATCACAAGAATTGACGCAATACAAGGCACAAACAAGGTAATCGTAACTAACGACACCAGCATCTGCTCCGGCGAAATCGCCATATCCGTCAGCCCGGCAGCGCCAAAATCACGCCGGATCATGCCCATGATGAAAATATTCGCCGATTCCCGTGGCAACTTCAATATGCCTACAGTCACAGGCGCCAGCACATCTTGAATGGTCTCCAAAAGGCCGGTCACCTGCAGCGTCGTAATAATCAGCGCCCCCAGCGCAAACAAGGGAGCCGCTTCCTTTAAAAATGCATACGACTTGGTGGCCATCTTTTTTAAGACATTTTCTAAGCGCGGCAGACGAAGAGGCGGCAAATCAATAAGAAGATCGCTGGTTTCTCCCGGCAATACCCGGCTAAGCACCCGCCCGGTCACGCCCAGTACCAGCACCAAAATCCCCACGTACAAGGTCGTATAGTAAGCGCCAATGCCGGACAAGAGCCCCACAATAACGCCCAGCTGCGCCGAACAAGGAATGGCCAGCCCTAAAAGCGCCGTCGCGATGGTCCGTTCCCGTTCCGAGCCCAGCAGCCTTGTCGTAATGGTAGCCATCGTAATACAGCCAAAACCAAGGATCATAGGAATAATTGCCCGCCCGTTAAGACCAATCAAGTTCATCATCCGGTCCACTAAGGTAGCCAAGCGCGGCAAATAACCCGAATCCTCCATAATGGAAAGTATGAAATAAAAAGCCACAACCAGAGGCAGCAAAAGACCCAGTACATAGGTAACGGTCATCGTCATAAGTCCGAATTCGCCGATCAAAAAGGCTCCCATCACCGATTCTTCGGGCACATATCGTCCAACCAGACCTCGCATCATCGGCTCATAGTAACCCTGCATCAAGGTCTCTTCCGTAAAGCCAACCACATCTTGGGCCACGAAAACGCCGATAAAATAGAACATCAAAGAAACAGCCAACAGAAAAAACGGCACCCCTGTCGCCGGTCGCAGCATCCAACGCCCCAAACGCGTGGCAAAATCTACGCCTTGCTGCGTCTCGCTCAAAACATGGCAAACCAGATCGTTCACGCGCTCACGACGGTCACTATAGATAGCCTCACGGCGGTCGCCAGGCGCAATGCCATGCCTCTCCGCTACATGAGGATCTCCTTCGAGCACCAAAAGCGCCTCCGCTTGACTGCCAATGCGATTTAAGGCCTCTTTCAATTCTCGTTGCAGCGGCGCTGGCACACTTCCCGCCCTAGCCTCGTCCAGACGTCCTCGTACCTGTTCTAGGCCCTCTCCCTTGACGGCCACCGTAGAAACGACGGGAACTCCCAGCAGATGCTCCAACAAGTGCGCATCCACCTGAATGCCCTTTTGCGCGGCGTCATCCACCATATTCAGGGCCACCAGCACGGGAATGCCTGTATCAATCACCTGCAGCGTCAAAAACAAATCCCGCTCCAAATGAACCGCATCCACCACATTAACAATTAAATCAGCCGAAAGAATGACATCTCTAGCCACGCGCTCTTCATCATTAAAAGAAGAAATTCCATATACGCCGGGAGTGTCAATTACAACGTCTTCTCCCAGTTTGCCATAGGAAATATCCACCGTCGTACCGGGAAAATTGGACACATCCACATACAAACCGGTCAAATAATTAAAGAATACGGATTTACCCACATTCGGGTTGCCCACTAAAACAATCTTCCTGGCTCCTGACGGCACCACGCCCTCTAACGAAGGGTGTCCCAGCCCACAATGCTTTTGTCCTGAGAGGTTATTTTTCTTTTCGTGGCAGCAGCTCTTGTTATGACAAGACATGTCGGCTGTCTCCTTTTCTAGTTACGCTAAAGCAATTTTAATGTTTTCCGCCAAACGGCGGCCAATGGCAATTTCTTGTTTTCCTTTGGCGAGCACAATAGGTCCTGCCATAATTTTTTCCGCACATTCCACCTCGGCGCCAATAGAAATACCAAAGCGGATGGCTTGCGCTCGTATTTCTTCTTGCGGGATGGCTAAAATTCGTATTTTCTGTCCGCGCTGTACTTGATCTAAGGTCATAGTACCCCTCCATGATCTCGATTATCATTATCACGTCAATACTCAAAAAAAGACAAACAGGCTTTGGCCCAGTTTGCAAAACCATTGAAATTAATTATCATTAATTCCTACTTGTATTATACGAAATAACCCCAAACCCTGTCAATGAAAATAATACTCATTACGCAGCCACCAAGTGCAAAACACAAACAAGCTAAACGCCAGCCAAAGCCGCCTCTTCTGCGGCACTCCCGGCTGCTGCAGCCATTTCAGCGGCTGCAATACGCCGCTATAAATAAGCCCTCCAACAGCTAACCAAGACTGCAGTGAAAATGAAGCATTTATAAGAAGCCAAAGTTGGCTGCCCGTTAAGACAGATGTCGCCAAAACGCCCACCGCTAAAACATTCAGTACGCCCAAATGCATTTCTTCTTGCCACTGCGCGGACAACGCTGTATACAAGAGCGCCCCGCCGCCAAGGGCGCTGCCAAAAAAGCTCAGCCAGATTACCGCAGCAGCGGGAGCTCCAGGCAACGACGCCAGCGCTGCAGCGTGACCTCCCAGCAAAAGCCCCCCTAAAAGCCCCCCTAGCAAGGCCAGCCACCAAGCCATACCCGGCAGCCGCTTCCCAACAAGGCTCGCCAAAAAATAGCAGCCTATCCAAAGACTTTCTTCAGCCGTCGGCCCCGCTTCCCATATAGAATAAACAGCCAGCTCAACGGCAACGCCGCAACCAGCTAAAAAAAGCATAAGCGGCCGAACTAGCCGCGGCTGCTGCCGCCATCGCCCCCACAACGCCCAAGATAAGCCTACCAGCACTTGCCAGGACAACCCAACACTCCAAGCCATGACTTTCCTCCAAAATTCGCACAGTTTCAAGGTTCCACGCGACATTTATTCGCAATTTTGATAAAATAACAGTATACTTGATTATATCATACTAAAAAAGAGTCCCACTCTAAAGGAGGATGCCGTGCATGCACCCCTATCAAGCCAAGATCTGTGATATATCCAGTCTCCAAGCAGGTATGAGCGCGCAGATAGTTTGGGAATTTTCCGCAGATAGTTTGGGAAAAAAACGCTCTATTTTAAAATTCCCTAATTGATTATTTATGCATAAAGACCCTCAAAATGCCGAGAGCAAATTTTCATCTGCTCCCGGCATTTTTACTCTTCCTGCGCAGAAATGTTCGTCTGTGATACTTTAGTAAGAGCAATCGCTTCCCTTATATGGCTCCTACCTTCTTCTAGTGTCATATCGCCAGATAAGACCTTTTGTCTAATTGTATCTATCGCTGCATCACGCTCCGTGGTGTCTATGGTAAGATGCGCAATACATGACGCGTTCTTGTTCTCCATAGTTTTTATATAACCCTCCTTGTTATACACTCCAGTGTTTGTTTTATTAAATTACATCTGCTTTAATACGGTTTAGGGGCTGGTACGCTCCTTGTCATGATTACGTCTATCATATGGAAGTTATTTTGTATTTCTTCCACAGCTTCGCTATGGCTTAACTCTTTATCAGCTACCTTTTGACCAAGTTCCCTCAATATATCATTCAACTTATCCGTTTTTATGATGAAGCCCACTTTCTCTTCTGTCGGCTCATCCTCTTTTAAAACACCACGCTCCGGCAGCATCTTGCCATTATGAGAGAAGTTAGACATATATACACCCGTAATTTTAGCTAGTCTATAAAAAGAATCCCACATCTGCCCAGGATAACAGGAATCTTTATAAGAGCAAGTATAGCAGTTATGAAATAAGACTTCATTGCTGTCTTCATTAAACATAACGATTCGTGTAAACTCTTGAATTCTACGGGCGATACACTGAAAATCCCGTTCAATTAATTTGGCATTATCCAAACGCTTTTGGCTTGGCTGTATTTTAGTTTCGCTAATGCAATTTATTCCTGTGATACGCGTCCATTTTATAAAAACTGCTGCCCAGTCGCCAGTTACGCCATTGCCTTGACAAGAAGAACGGTATTTACACTTTGTGCAAGGGTTATAGGCTGTATTTTGGGCATAGGCATGCCAAAATGATTTTATGTGCCGTCCTATACAGAAAAAGTCTTTATTGCTTAGATTAACGCCCCGTACTGTCGTTAAGTGAGTAATATCCTTTTCCATCATGTCGCTGGTCATTATTTCCGCTCCCGACCAGTCCACGCCTGTAATACGGGATATTTTAAAAAAGGTATCCTCATAGCTGCAATGACACTCTTTATTATAACTGCAATCATAGCAGGCATTCGGGAACTCTTCGCGTTGAACATATTTAAACCGATATTCCTTTAAGTGTTGAGCCACACAAACAAAATCCTTATCCTTTAACTCAACATGCCTTACCAGTACAGGAGCAATCTTAGAAATATGCTTTGGTATCATAGCCCGTTCCTCAGCGTCGCTCCAATTTTTATCATCATGAATGCACATGATTTGGATTTCTCTTGGCATTTTCAAACTCCTTTCAATCTGCTTTTAAAGACCAAAAGAGAACGGCTATGATAGCCTTCTCTTTTGGTCTTTTAGTTTTAGTTAACAGCCATCAAATTACTGATTATCTGGTGCTTTCTTGTAAATATTTAAGCCGATCTTGATTTCTTCCTTACCTGGAATAGACTGATTTCCTTCTGATGAAGCAATGATAATGTTTTTGCCACTGCCACTTTTACCGTAAGCTTGTGACAGATCCACTGTAATTGTTAAAGAATCGCCACTGATTTTCATGTGCATGTTTTTCATTTTGTTACCTCCAGAATTTTTCATTCATCCTGCTTAACCAACGAACCGTCTAGAATCTACTATCTGCTGCAAAGTTTTGCTTTTTAAGTCGGAGTTTAGTTGAATAGCCTTCAATTTGTTCTGCAATCCAGTTTCAGTAAAGCCGCTGGCCTGTAATTCTAAATCTCTCAACTTAGCGGTAATGGTAAGTTTTCCAATGGTTTTGGCTGCATTCACGATGGTGTTGATAGCGATATCTATTTCATCATAAAGTGCATTTACCTTACTTTCCATATCACCCTTGAATATGTTCGTTTCTTCCTTTAGCTGACCGCGCAAAGAACGCATACGGTATCCCGGAGTATCCTTACTGACTAAGCAAGCGTCATTTTGATGATTCTTGGCAACCGTGAATACTTGATATTGCCGCTTTAGTTCAGTCAATTCATTATTTGCTTTTGCCATTTCTTCGATCAGCTTCGTCAGCTCCTGGTCACTATCGGTACTGCCATTAAACTGCTTGGCAATATCAGCCTTTATTTGTGCAGCGGCTATTTGTTTCCCTATTTTTTCCACTTCGGTATTTCCCGAAGCAATAAGTTTTTCAAATTCAATGCTTCGGGAATTAATTTCATCTTGCAGCGCATCAATCTGACCAATAACCCGACTGGGAACGTATAAAGCTTTTTGTTTCTTCAAGGTTTCCAGCGAATCAATGCCTGACTTTATTTCAATTTCAACCTGTAACGGATTATAACCGCCTTCACCGATCTTTTTTTGACTGTTAGTAATTTTCCCTTCCATTTGTACAATTTTACGGTCCGTAAATTGCAAGTGCAAGTTGAACACTTTGGTAAAGTAGAACGGTAGTTTAAATTAAGCAGCATAAATAGAGTCGAGAAAGTCTTCGAAAAGCTCCTCGGGGGTCCTATATCCGAGGCGTTTG
>NZ_JAQUZF010000186.1:0-3427 GCF_028691475.1 Anaeromusa sp. | reverse complement strand
TTTGAGCGAATGCGTAACCGCATCCTCTATCTTGCGGTTACTAAAAATAGATAGCAGCGAGAATTTGCATCCTCGCTGCCAACATTACTTTATGCTTTTACCCCAACCATTGACATAGAACCTTTTTATTACCGCCAGCCTTGGCGTTACTCAGCTGCGTTATCAGCCACCAGATACCTTCGACGAATTCGTCAAGCGCGCGGATGAAGCTATGTACGAAGCCAAAACCCAAGGCCGATGCCGCGTCTGCCAGGGCTAGTTAAGGAACCACTAACTTATTCACAGCTCACGCCAAAACGGACTTTTTTCCGCCAGGCCTTGTCAGAAATCCTCGGTATAGCGCCGCTATGCCTGCGTTTTCTTTCGCGCCTGCCGAAAAACATTCTAGCCTTGGCGGAGTGTTCATTAAATTAGCGGCTCCTTTAAGTTTGGTATTTTTAAAAATCTTATTATTGGTCGTGGTTCTGCCGAGGCATAATCTGCTAAAAAAGACCGCTTTAAGTTGAAGAGTGAGTGAATTTAGCACTGGAGGGGAGGCAATTTTATGAAAGCTATTGTTCTGGATCAGTTTGGAGGATCGGAAGTACTGCAGTTGCGTGATATGCCCCTGCCAGAGCCAGGACCTGGGGAAGTTCGCATTGCCGTGTACGCTGCCGGCGTCAATCCCGTGGACGCCAAAGTGCGCCAAGGAGCGCTTTACAATCGCCCCCAAGGTCAAGTGAAGCACACGATGCCTCTCATTCTCGGCTGGGATGCTGCAGGTATTATCGACGCCGTAGGCTCTTATACCAGCCACTTCTCGGTAGGCGAGGCGGTATTTGTGCGCCCGGACATCCGCCGCAACGGAGCTTATGCGGAATATCTGGTGGTAGAAGAAAATCTTGTCGCCCCCATGCCCAGCAACCTCTCTTTTGTGGAAGCCGCTTCCCTTCCCCTGGTCGGACTCACGGCCTGGCAGGCCCTTCTAGAAGCAGGCGGACTGCAGGAAGGCTGGAAGGTATTCATTCATGGCGGCAGCGGCGGTGTCGGTTCGCTGGCCATTCAGCTTGCCAAAGCCTACGGCGCTTGGGTCAGCACGAACGCCAGCCGTGACAATCTCGACTTCGTCCGCTCCCTCGGCGCTGACGAAGCTTTGGATTATGCGTCTGACGAAGAATCCGCCTATCACGGCTCTTTTGACTTGGTGCTCGATACGCGCGGCGGCGAAGCCGGCCGCAACAGTTATCAAATGCTCCGCCCAGAAGGCATTTTAGTCTCCCTCATCAGCAAACCGGATGAGCAGCTGATGGAGAAATTTGAGGTCCAGGCTCATTACGTCTTCATGCAGCCCAACGGTGAACAGTTGGCCGCTATCGGCCGTTTGGCCGAGCAAGGCTTGATCCGTCCCCAAGTCAATCAAGTCCTCCCCTTGGAGCAGGCGCAAAAAGCCCATGAACAGATCGAAACAGGCCATACGCGCGGCAAAATCGTCCTGCAAGTGCGGGAGTGAGCAGGAATACAACGGGGTTACAAGATTTACACAGAGAAACAGCGCCGGCACGTGAAGTGCTTAGTGCCGGATGCGCCATGGATGGCGAGGCATCCGGTCTCCGTGAGGAAACAGAGAGAAAACTGGCTAAGTCGAATAAATAGGCAGTAGAAAACTTGGCCCCAAGTTTTCTACTGCCTTCTTTATATTTACCAGGAGTTGATAACAAACCGCGAAATACACGAAAGACGCGAAAGGGGTATTCAAGAGATTATGTCATTTCCTTTTCCTCTGGCCTTTCTCTGGCTTTTCTCTGTTACTCTGCGTTGCGTTCTCTTCTAAAAACCGTGATAGCGGTTTTTCTTATTTTTGCCGGTCAGGACAGCAAATGCCGCAAATAGGCCTCTTTAAGACGATCCACCACTTTTAGATACCGTTCGGTCATCATGCTTTCACCGCGAACACCGGACGCCAGTTGCACACTCAGCCAGTACAGGTCGATCCCCGGCCTCAAATCGCTGACTAAACGCAAATAGGCGGCCTTGCGCACCAAGCGCACTTCTTCCTGTACGCTCCGGTCTGCGTCGAGCTGCTTTAAGCCTTCTAAAATCACCGTTGTCGAAGAACGCGGCAGCAGCTGCAGATAGAAGGGAACGCTCTGGCTTTCAGGCTGCCAGGAATAGCGCCGTCCTTCGGCTAAAAGCGAGACCTCTTGCGGCTGCAGGCGCACCCAGCCGCCTTCTCCTTGTTTTTGCAGCACTACGCCGCCCTGTTCATCGCGCACCGTTACAAGGCTTTGTGGTTCACCCACCCAGACCAAGTCCACGCTATACCCAGGCAGCAGCGATGCCGAAGTTCCCGGACGCAGTACCATATCTTCGCGACTATAGGCAAGCCCCTGCAGGGGTTCCTTGCGCAAATACTCCACATACTGAGGCACTACCGTCCACAAGGAATCAAAGGTAACCTCCTGGGGCTGCAAAATTACGCCGCCCCCTTCTCGAGGCTGTGCTTGCGCCAAGGGGTGCAGCACCAACGGCAGCTTAGATAATGCGCCTCCAATGAGAATATCTCCCGCTACCAATGGCATATCTTCCTGCGCTGGAATGGCCGCGCCTTGATGTATTACTTTCCAACCAGCCACATTGCCTGTCACATATGCTAGTGGTGGAGCTGCATAAGAAATACTGCACCAACAAAGCAAGAAAGCTAAAACTACCCCGCATCTGCCCATTGCTTCCGCCCCCAGTTCTTCTATTTTCCCTTTTATTTCGGCGTCCTTGCAGCAACCCCCTCTCCGGCTGGGAAAAAAACAGATTTTGTATTATAATAAAGTCAGCTGATTTTATTGCAAAGGACGAATGCCATGGGTTATTATGATTTGAGCCACAGCATGGGACGCTGGATCTCCTTCATTTATCGAATGTCCCAATCCTATGTGGATCAATATTTCAAACGCTACAATCTCAGCAGCGGTCAGTTTGCATTTCTCTTGCTGCTCTACCGTGAAGACGGACGCAAGCAAGACGATCTGGCCAAAGCCATTGACATGGACAAGGGAACCACCGCCAGAGCGCTGGCCAAGCTGGAAGCATCCGGCTACATTGTCCGCATCCGCGACGAAAAAGACCGCCGCGTCCTGCGAGTGCATTTGACGGACAAAGCCCGTGAAGTACGCAAGCCTATTTACGATGTACTGCATCGCTGGAACGAAGTCTCCGTCCTCGGCCTGACGCCGGAAGAAAATCAAACACTCCTAACGCTGCTGCGCAAAGTCAGTTTGAACATCCGCGACCAGAAAGAACGCGGCTGGCAAGCGCCCTTGCGCGACGCTTCCGAGCTTCTGGAAGAGTCCCCCAAAAAAGACTAGCAAAAAACTCGATCAAAAAGAGCGCTATGCCTCAACGGCATGCGCTCTTTTTTACTATCTCACTGAGCCCGAACTGACTGGCCCACTTT
>NZ_JAQUZF010000185.1:0-3430 GCF_028691475.1 Anaeromusa sp. | reverse complement strand
AGAATACGACAATCAAGAACTTTAAGGACTTGGAAGGCAAAAAAATTGCCGTGCAGATAGGCACGACTTCCGCGGAAGAAGCTCGCAAGATTCCTGGTGCGGTAGTGCGTGAATTCAATGGCGTGCCGGAAACCTTTATGGAATTGAAAGCTGGCGGTGTAGACGCGGTTGTAAATGACTTGCCGGTTAATCAATATTATTTGGGGCAGTTTGAGAAAAAAGGCGATGCCTTTGCCAAGCTAGCAACAACCGAACTGAAAAATGCTGAAGACTATGGCATTGCAGTGGCTAAGAAAAATACCGAACTGGCTGGCAAGGTGAACAAAGCGTTGGAAACCTTAAAAGCCAATGGCGAGTATGACAAGCTGTATCAGAAATGGTTTGGGAAGAAACAATAAAAGTAGACTTGAAAGCCTGTGCATTCTTGGGAGTGCGCAGGCTTTTTAAATGGGGCGGGAATTGAACAGGAGTCTCGAGAGTCGCGGGAGGGAACGCAGGAGAATTTAAATTATAACAGGAGTAGAGTGAGTAGATGGAGGGCTCGACAAACTTTGACTTTCAAAAAATAATATACCGTATCCTCATCGTACCCTCCGATTACTCCCTTTACTCTTGTTCAAAAATTAATCTTCGGCGTCCTCGTGCTCTTTATAGCAGGACTTCCAGCGGGCTGCGTGGAAGTTTGAGCGGAAGGACGTTAGAGGAGTGTGTTTATGGCAAGGAAGCAGAAAAAATCGTCACCGCGCATCGTTTGGTGGGTGGTGGCGTTATTGGCACTAGGGGCGGCAGTTTGGTATGGAATGCAGGATGACGGAAAAAACGCGTTAACTACCTTGATGCCGGCAGCCGTCCAAGAGGCGATCGGCGGAAGCGAAAAAGATAAAGAGAAAAAGGCGGCGGAAGAAAAGGCAAAGGAAAAGACCAAAGAGGCGGTTAAAGCAGTGGGGGATGCGAAAAATGCCATTCCAGAACCGAGCGGTGAAATAAAGGCGCGCTTGGCTATTGTCATTGATGATTTTGGTTATACATCAGGACCGATAGCGGCGCTTGCGGCGCTACCACGCCCGGTGACCTTTGCGATTCTTCCATATCGTCCTCATTCGGCGGAAGCGCTACAGGCTGCAAAAACATCGGGTAAAGAGGCAATATTGCATTTGCCGATGATGCCGCAGCAAGCGTCAGCGGCTTCGGAAGATAATACGATTAGCCCTAGTATGTCGGATGGCGAAATACGAAGTACGGTGGAAAAGGCATTGCGTTCACTGCCAGGAGTGGTGGGAGTGAACAATCATCAAGGGTCGCTGGCTACGGCGGACAGCCGGGTTATGAAACAGGTGCTGGCTCTCTTACATAGTCGAGGTTTGTTTTTTGTCGACAGCCGCACTAGCTCTCAGTCAGTAGGGCGAACAACAGCGAGACAGCTCGGCGTGCCGGCGGCGGAAAATGACTTGTTTTTGGATAATGTAGATGAAGTGGATGCGGTGAAGCAGAAGATGCGGACGGCAGGCAATCTGGCTTTGCGTTCCGGCAGCGCCGTGGTGATTGGTCATGCGCGCATGCATACGGCTACAGCCTTGCGTGAGGTAATTCCAGAACTAGAGCGTAAAGGGATTCGCTTGGTTTTTGTCTCGCGGTTGACAGAATAGTTTGAAGCGCAAGAATATCCGATGAATGCACAAGCCAGTGCAGAGGGAAATCGGGGCTTTGTTACGAAGATTTATTAACAGGAGTAAAGGGAGTAGAGTGAGGGGACGCAGGAGGGAATGGGGAACGGTTTCACACAGAGGAACAGAGGAAAGGCCAGAGGTAACAGAGAGAAGATATTGAACAGGAGTCACGAGAGTGGCCAGAGGGTACGTCTGAGAGTTACGGTTTTTTAACAGGAGTATAGGGAGTAGAGCAGATTTTTAGGAGATTGCCGCGCTGCGCTCGCAATGACGGGTAAGGCGGACTTGAGGTGCGGGAGATGGCTTGGCTGCTTGCTGATAAGCTGGCTTGTTGTCGTTGCGAGGAGCGAAGCGACGAAGCAATCTCTCTGAAAGCCAATTCTCTGGCCTTTCTTTGGCTTTTCTCTGTTACTCTGCGTACCGTATCCCCTCTGGCATTTCTCTGATACCTCTGTTACTCTGTGTAACCGGCATTCCCCGGCTTTCTGTCATTGTAGCGAGGAGGAAACTATATGTGGTTAGGAAAAGTAGTAGGCACTGTGGTAGCTCCGACAAAAGATGATACGCTGGTAGGGTGGAAGCTGTTGGTGGTGCAGCCGCTGAATCTGGATGGGTTGAATAATATCAGCATGCAGGTGGCTGTCGATACGGTGGGGGCTGGTAATGGCGAGACAGTGCTGGTCGCTTCCGGTAGCTCGGCGCGACGGGTGACGAAAAATGATAACAGTGCGGTAGATGCAGCCATTGTTGGTATTGTCGATAGCATGGAAATTGAGGGTGTGTCCAAGAGCCAATACTGGATGCAGAAATAATTATGTTATCGGTATATAAAAGCCATGAAGAGGGCTTGCGTACTTTGTCCTTAGAGACGCTGGAAGATGGCTGCTGGGTTCACTCGGTGCATCCGACGGCGGAAGAAATTGCTGAAGTGGCAAAAAAAGTGGGAGTTCCAGAGGAATATTTCCGTTTTGCCTTTGAGGAGGATGGCTGTCCAAGGGTATTGCGGAGCGCTGGGTGCCTGCTGGTAATTGTCAGCGTACCTGTTTTTCGCGGGCAGGATCGTTATGACACCATTCCTTTGAGCGTGATTTTAACGCCTAACTGTACGATTACGGTAACACGGGAATTCACCAGTGTTTTGCCCAAGGGGGGCGAAGCGGGACTGGGGTTTGATACGACGAAAAGCGTGCATTTTTTCTTCCAACTTCTTTATCAAGCGGGCAATACCTTTTTACGGCAAATTAACAGCATACGAAAGCGGACGGACGAAATTGAGATGAAACTGCGCCGTTCTACGACAAATGAAGAAGTGTATCGGCTGCTAGATTTGGAAAAAGGGCTGACGTATTTCACAGCGGCGCTCCGAGCGAATGACATTGTGTTGGATAATATTGTGCGTATGCGGGCTTCACCGCAGTTTCGACGTTGGCTGCCGATGAATGAGGAAGATGAGGACATTCTGGAGAGCGTTATCATTGAGAATAAGCGAGCCTTGGCGTTAGTGCAGACCTATGGCTCCATTCTTAGCAGCATGATGGATGCATTTTCTTCGGTTATTGCCAATAATTTGAATCATATTATGAAATTTTTAGCAGGGATCACCATTCTTGTATCGATTCCTACGATGATTTCCAGCTTTTGGAGCATGAGCATGGTGGTGCCATTGCGGGAAACGGAGATAGGATTTTATTTGGTGGTCATGCTGTCTCTGTTGTCGAGCGCTTTAGCGGGGCTGTTTTTGCGTAAAAAAAGAATGCTGTGAG
>NZ_JAQUZF010000184.1:0-3478 GCF_028691475.1 Anaeromusa sp. | reverse complement strand
ACATCATTGCCTGTTACGCCTTTGGCCACCTCCGCTTGAACGGTAATGGTCGGCCGCAGCGTGCGCCGCCAAATCGAGGCGTCTTCCGCCCCGTAGGAAATACGGGCGATCTGCTCTAGCGGCACATAGCGTCCTTGGCCAATGTGAATCTGCAACGCTTTGAGCGCCGCCAGATCGTTTTTGTCGATTCCTTCATTACGCAGCATCAAGGGAATCGTTTTGTCGCGTTCCCGATAATCCGTTATGCTGTAGCCGGACAGCGCCGTCTGCAAGCTGGCCGCCAGCGCCTGACTGTCCGCTCCCAGCACGCGCGCCTTGTCCTGGTCCACTGCAATCTGCACAGATTTCCCTTGTTCAAACCAGTCATAGGCTACCGTTGTGACACCTGGATAGCCGCGTAGTTCCGCAGCCACTTGCGCAGCTATTTCACGCACCTTGCCTACTTTCTCGCCGGATACGCGCAGCATCACCGGATACGATGCGGGCGGACCGGTAGAAAGCACCCGGCTATGAACCAAGGCTTGCGGCAATTGCGGCGCAACAACCTCCCGAATATGCTGTTCCAAGGAAATACGAGCCTCCGCGCCAGTGGTGAGAATAATAGCCTGGGCAAAATTATCGCCTCCCGGTGGCGCATCAACTACCAATACAAAACGAGGCGTCGGCTTTTTCAGATAGCCGGCAATATTCACAATCCGCTCGTCCCCGTCTAGAAGCGCCTGAAACTTTTGCAAGGTCTCATCAGTCTGTGCCAACGACGCCCCTTCAGGCAGCGTCAGTTCCACAATCAGCTCCGGGCGCACCGATTGCGGAAAAAATTCTTCTTTCACCAAGCTGTTCATCGCAATGCAGGCGACAAAGGCCGCCAAGGTCGTGCCAATGACCAGCCAACGCCGGCGCAGACAAAATTCCAGGATACGCCGAAAAGCCCGATTAAAACGAGTATCCGGCACTTCATGTTCCCCCGCCTCGGCCGCTCCGGCATGAGGCGTCACTTTTAAAATGCGATGCCCTAAAAGAGGAATGACGGTTACCGCCACAATCCAGGACACAACCAGCGCCATCGCCACCACCCAAAAAATAGCGCCTGTGTATTCCGAGGTGCTCCCGGCCGAAAAGCCTACAGGCATAAACCCAGCAGCCGTAATCAGCGTCCCCGTCAGCATGGGAACCGCCGTGACCGTATAGGCGTAACTAGCGGCCCGTTCCTTGTCAAAGCCTTGTTCTAACTTTAACTGCATCATTTCAATCGCAATGATGGCATCGTCCACCAATAAACCCAATGCGATGATCAACGCCCCCAAGGACGTTTTGTGCAAATCAATGCCTGTGCCCTTCATGGCAATAAACACACAGCATAACACCAGGGGAATGCTAAAGACCACCACCAGGCCCGCCCGGCGGCCCAAACTGAAGAAGCTGACCACCAAAACAATGACTACCGCTTCTAAAAGAGTCTTCATAAATTCGCTAATGGACTCTTTAACTACCTGCGGCTGGTCCGCCACCGAAGAAATTTCCATGCCCGCCGGCATTTCCGCGCGTATACGCAAGAGTTCCTTGTTCAGGTTTTCTCCCAAAGAAAGGATATTCCCGCCGTCGCGCATGGACACCGCCAAACCGACAGCCGGCTTACCGTTAAAATACATTTTCGCATCCGGCGGTTCGGAATAGCCCCGATGCACTCTGGCAATGTCCCCCAGGCGAAAAGTCCGTCCGTTGGCCCGGATACCCAGGCTCTGAATCTGCTCCACGCTCTGGAACATGCCGCTGACGCGCAGATATACATTATCGCTGTCCGTCTCCATGCGCCCCGCCGGCATCATCGCATTCTGCCGGCTCAAAGTCTGCACAATGAGCGCTGGATCCAACTGCAGCGCAGCCAGTTTGCTATTCTCAATCTCAATATAAATTTTTTCCTGCTGCTCGCCAACAATATCCACCTTGCTCACATCCGGAATCGTGAGCAGCTGCAGACGCAGGCGATCGGCCTCGTCTTTCAGCTCCGCCATAGAAAACTCATCTGACGTCAGTACATAAATAGAGCCAAAGGTATCCCCAAAGGTATCATTAAAGAAGGGGCCTTGAATATCCACAGGCAGAGTCGAACGAATATCGCCTACCATATTGCGCACCTTCAGCCACGTCGGCTTAATCTGATTAATCGCAACATAGTCATCCACCTTCACATAGATCGTAGCCACCCCTGGCTGCGATTTGCTGCGGATACTGTCCAGGCCTGGAGTCTCCTGCAGCTTCTTCTCAATTTTATCAACAACCTGTTCTTCCATCTGCTTGGCTGTCGCCCCCGGCCAAGCTACTGATACAACCATCTCGCGCACCGTGTACGAGGGATCTTCCGCCCTTCCCAAACGCAAATAAGAAAGAATCCCCGCCACAAAGCAAAGAGCCATGAAAAAATACATGAGCTGCCTATGTTTGAGGGCCCATTCGCTCAGATTAAAATGCTGCACTCAACGTCCGCCCCCTTCCCAAATGCGGACGCCCTGGCCTTCCGACAATTTCTGTACGCCAGCAACAACAATTGTTTCCTGCGCAGCAAGCCCTTCCAACACCACTACGTCATTCTTGCCGTACTCACCCAAGCGCACCGAGCGAAAATGCACTTTTTCATCCTGTACCACCCAAACGCCGCTTTGCCCCGCGCTCTGATATACCGCAGCCAGCGGAATGCGCAGCGCCAGCACCGCGCCGGCTTCTACGGCCACGCTGGCGCTCATGCCTAAATACACTTGCTCAGGGGGTTGTACCAAGGACACGCGAACCTTATATGTACGAGTTACGGGATCCGCCTGCGGCGTCACTTCCCGAATATTGCCGGAAACCACCATGCCCGGCAGCGCCCAAAAAGACACCTGCACCGGCTTCCCTGGAAAAAGCTCCTGCACCCGGTTTTCCGGCACCGCAAACTCTACTTCCTTTTCTCCGTCGCCTACCAGCGTCAATACAGGCTGCCCTGCGGACACCACCTGGCCAACTTCGCCGCTGATGGCGGACACGACCCCGGCGCGATCCGCCGTGAGCACACTGTAAGAAAGCTGATTGCCTCCCTCGCCGTACGTGGCTGTCGCCGACCTGGCTTTGGCTTCCGCCGCCTCATATTGCGCTACCTGCGTATCATAGGCTTGGCGGCTGATCGCTTGCTGCTCATAAAGCTCGCGGGAACGCTCCAGATTCCGCTGCGCCAGCTTCAAATCCGCCTCAGCGCCAGCCACGCCCGAAGCCGCTCGTTCTAACGACAGCGTCAAATCGCTGGGTTCCAAACGAAATAAAGGATCCCCTGGGGCCACTCTAGCCCCAGCGTCCACTAAGCGCTCTTGAATTTTACCGGCTACCCGGAAAGAAAGCTGGCTTTCCTTGCGCCCCTTCACTTCGCCGGCATAGAGACCGCTGGCCAATTGATTGTTCGCGCCAACGCTTTCCACTTTGACAGCCACTTTATTTTCCATTACTTCTT
>NZ_JAQUZF010000057.1:0-16430 GCF_028691475.1 Anaeromusa sp. | reverse complement strand
AAACGAGCTTGCTCCACATTCCCCTCATGCCGCTGCGCCAATTCAATTGCTTTGTTTATAACCCCTTGAGTATGAGCAAAGCGTTTAGAGCTTAATTCCTTTTTAACTTCCCGGAAAATGATTTCAACATCCATTCGATCCTGTCTCCTCATCCGCCAGGCCCAGATACAAACCTTCTTTAAGAATATACTGTTCTACCATTTCCGGAACAATATACTGAATGGATCGCCCTTGCTGCACCCGCAAACGAATATCAGTCGAAGAAATCGCTAGTTCCGGCGTTGTCAGCCGATGAATGCGACCTTGTCCCACACTGCCAAAATACCGTTGCGTAGCCTCCATTGCATCTTCACAACCCGGCCGACTGGCGCCCACAAAATGGCATAACTCAAAAAGCTCTTCAATTCGTTCCCATGTCGGTAATTCCCGAATCGTATCAGCACCGGTAATAAAATACAATTCCACCGGCTCGCCAATTTCTTTTCTCAACTGCCGCAAGGTATCGACCGTATAGGAAGGTCCTGGGCGATGAATTTCAATAGGAGATACAAAAAAGAAAGGGTTAGATGCCGTCGCCAGCACCGTCATCACGTACCGATGCAACGCCGAAGTAACGTTCTGCGCTTGTTTATGAGGCGGGTGATTAGCCGGAACAAACAATACTTTTTCCAGACCAAACTCCGTCCGTACCGCTTCCGCAATGACTAAATGGCCAATATGAATCGGATCAAAAGTCCCGCCCATAACGCCAAATTTCCGTACTTTTGTTGTCATCGAACTCTCCCTAATGTAAGGAACCACCAAAAATGCTGCAATTCCTTCGAAATTATATTGCACGATCTGCAAAAGAACCTACCGGATCTGTCCGTCTCCAGAAACAATATACTTGGTGCTCGTCAGCTCCGCCAAGCCCATCGGTCCCCGAGCGTGCAGCTTCTGTGTGCTAATACCGATTTCAGCGCCAAAGCCAAATTCAAAGCCATCACTAAAACGCGTAGATGCATTGACATAAACAGCCGCCGCATCCACCTCGCGCTGAAAGCGGCGCGCCCGCTCATAGCTGCGCGTCACAATAGCTTCGGAGTGTTTCGTGCTGTACCGAGCAATGTGCTCCAGCGCCGTATCCAAATCTTCAACCACACGTATCGACAAAATCAAGTCATGGTATTCCGTCGCCCAATCCGCTTCGGTCACCGGCAAAACCGCCTGGTGATATTTTTGAGTTTCCGGGCAGCCTCGCAGCTCCACTCCGGCAGCATGATACCGTTCCAGCATCTTAGGCAGAAACGCTTTAGCCACACAGCGATGCACCAACAAGGTCTCCATGGCATTGCAAACCGAAGGCCGGGAAACCTTGGCATTAAAAGCAATTTCTTCCGCCATGGCTAAGTCAGCGCCGTCGTCCACATAGGTATGGCATACGCCGATACCGGTTTCAATGACCGGCACTGTACTGTTCTCAACGACGGTGCGGATCAAGCCAGCCCCACCGCGCGGAATAATGACGTCCAGATACCGATTAAGACGCAGCATGGCCTGCACCGCTTCCCGGTCTGTGGTTGTTACCATTTGAATGGCGCCAGCAGGCAGCCCGGCCGCCTCGCCAGCTTCTACCAATACCCGGAGCATCGCCAAATTAGAGGAAATTGCCTCTGATCCTCCACGCAGCAAAACGGCATTGCCCGATTTCAAGCACAGCCCCGCCGCATCCACGGTCACATTCGGACGCGCTTCATAAATCATGCCGATAACCCCTAGAGGCACGCGCACTTTACCAATTTCTAAGCCATTCGGGCGACGCCACATGCCCAAGACCTCGCCAATAGGATCCGGCAAAGAAGCCACTTGGCGCAACCCCTCCGCCATATCGTCTATCCGTGAGGCATTGAGGCGCAGCCGGTCTAATAAGGACGCGCTGATACCGCGCTGTTCCGCCCGAGCTACATCTTCTGCATTAGCTTGCAGAATTACCATCTGCTTCGCCTGCAGCGCATCCGCCATCGCCAAAAGCGCCGCATTTTTCTCGCCGCTTGCCATCACCGCCAACCGGCGCGCCGCTTGTTTCCCTAGTCTACCTTGCTTTTCCAGTTCCAATTTGAAATCCATGCTGCTTCCCCCTCACACCATGAGAACCAAATGGTCCCGATGAACCACTTCGTCCGTTGTTTTATATCCCAACACCGAAGAAATTTCATCCGTATGCTTGCCGCGAATGCGTTCAATTTCAACAGAGCTGTAATTGCTCAGTCCCCGCGCCAGCTCCCTGCCGTTAGGATCTAAAATTCGAATGGTTTTACCTTGTTCAAATTCCCCCTGAACCTTGACAATTCCTGCCGCCAGCAAGCTGGACCCCGTCTTGGCAATGGCCTTTGCACAGCCGCTGTCAACCTGGACATCCCCTGCGATGCGGGCTCCAAAAGCCAGCCAGGATTTGCGAACCTGCAAACGATTATGTTTAGAAGGAAACAACGTCCCTACTGCTTGGCCGGTTAAAATCTCCCTCACAACACCATCTTGCGTCCCGGAGGCAATCACCAGGGCAATACCGGCATTGACCGCAATCTTTGCGGCTTGAATCTTCGTATACATGCCGCCAGTACCGCGCATCGTCCCCGGGCCGCCGGCAAGTTCGTCAATCTCGGGAGTAATCTCAGCAATTTCAGAAAGCAGTTTCGCTTCCGGGTTTGTTTGCGGATTAGCGGTATATACGCCGTCTACATCAGATAAGATAATAATCAAATCCGCATCAACAATGGTTCCCACCATCGCCGACAGGGTGTCGTTATCGCCTATTTTCAGTTCATCTACCGCTACCGCGTCATTTTCGTTGATAATGGGAATGACTCCCATAGCCAAGAGCTGCAATAAAGTGTTGCGAGAATTTACATAGCGGCTGCGTTTTACAGAATCTTCCCTGGTCAAAAGCACCTGACCGACAGTCTGTCCGTACTCTGCAAATATTTTTTCGTACACATGCAGTAAAACGCCTTGTCCTACAGCAGCTGCCGCTTGCTTTTCCGGAATGGTCTTCGGTTTTTCCGTCAAGCCCAAGCGCTCCATGCCTGCACCGACCGCGCCGGAGCTGACCAAGACGATTTCCTTGCCTTGATTCACCAGGTCGGACAGTTCGCGGACCAACCGTTCGATGCGAAAAAAATTCAATTTTCCAGTTTCGTGCGTTAAGGTGCTTGTCCCAACCTTAACTACAATCCGCTGCGCCTCTCCGATGTTCTCTCGATTCAACATAGCCAATCCCCCGCTTTGCGATGAAATAAAATGCGTTTGGGATCCTTTTATGGCAGTTCAATTTTTGGTTTTTCCGGATTTGGCGCATACAAAAGGCCATTGCGGCCGATAACTTGCACCAAGTCAGCTCCACTGAGGCGCGCCAGTTCTTCCAGAGCCTCTTTGGGTTCCACCGGGCTATTTTTCAATACTCGAACCTTAATTAGTTCCCGTTTCGAAATGGCTTCCTTCGCAGTGATAACCACGGTCTCCACAATACCGCCTTTGCCGACCTGCACCACCGGATCCAAGGCGCTTCCTAACGCACGCAAATGACGTTTTTGCTTGCCATTTAGCTCCATATTTAATCCTCCTAGCATCCTTATTACAACTTACCCATGTTGCCTGTATTCAAATTCCATGTCGCGAATACGCACGGTATCGCCTTCTTGAATTCCTTTTTCCTGCAATGCCTCTTCAATTTCCAGATTGCGCCAAATGCGCTGGAATCGCCGCAGGCCGTCTTCGTTGTCAAAATTGGTCATAGCAACCAAACGTTCTATATCCTTGCCGCTGACAACAAAAGCTCCATCATCCGCCCGGCTGATGGTAAAGAGGATTTCCTCCTTAGCCTCGTATACCTTGACTTCGTCAACTACTTCCGGCTCTTCCCGATAGGCTTGCAATAATTGCCAAGCCCGCTGCATCACTTGCTGCAACCCTTCGCCCGTTGCCGCGGATACCGGATAAATCTCGTAGCCTTCCTTCGCAAAATGCGCCTGCAAACGCAGATAATTTTCCTGCGCTTCCGGCAAATCCAGCTTGTTGGCTACAATAATCTGTTGTCGTTTCGCTAATTTATCACTATACAAGGCCAATTCCTTGTTGATAGCGTAAAAATCTTCCAAAGGATCTCGGCCTTCAAGGCCAGAAGCATCCAGTACATGAATCATGATTTTGGTACGCTCCACATGACGCAGAAAATCATGGCCTAAGCCAGCACCGGAGTGCGCTCCTTCAATCAAGCCTGGAATGTCCGCCAGCACAAAACTGCAGCCGTCATCCAGGCGCACAACACCTAAAACCGGCGTCAGCGTTGTAAAATGATAAGAGGCAATTTCCGGTTTCGCTGCGGAAACCTTGGAAATAATACTGGACTTGCCCACGCTGGGATACCCGACAAGGCCCACATCAGCCAAAAGTTTCAGCTCTAAAAACAATTGCCGTTCTGCCCCAGGTTCGCCTTTTTCTGCGAACTGCGGCGCCCTCTGCATACTATTGACAAAACGGGCGTTGCCGCGTCCCCCGCGTCCGCCTTTCGCTACTACAGCTTGCTGACCGACTTCTGTCAAATCCGCCAGTATTTCGCCGCTTTCCGCATCCTTAACTAACGTTCCCGGCGGTACGGGTACAAATAAATGTTCCCCTGCCTTGCCATGCATGTTTTTGCTTTGACCATGCACGCCGGTAGGCGCGACAAATTTCCGTTTATATCGAAAATCAATTAACGTATTATAGTTGTTATCAACAATTAAAACAACATCGCCGCCGCGCCCTCCGTCACCACCGCTCGGACCGCCTTTGGGCACAAATTTTTCACGTCGGAAACTGGACATGCCGTTGCCGCCGTCACCTGCTTTTACTTGTATTTTCGCACGATCAATAAACATAAAAAGGTATTTCCTTTCCTCTGAGCTCCATAGAGATTCATTTAATTATACCTGTTTTGCTGCGTCTTGCCTAGGGAGCCACCGATGCAGCCAACGCTCCCGTAAATGCAAATGAATCAGTAGTTCCCTAAGCAAGGCGCTACTCAAGAAAAAAAGACCTGCGGTTAGGTTCCGCAGGTCTTTGGTGTGTATTCGCTTAGATTGCAGCTTCTTCCGCGGGGTAGACGCTGATCTGACGCTTATAGCGGCCTTTGCGTTCAAAAGAAACGCGGCCAGGCGTCAGGGCGAACAGCGTATCATCCTTACCAATGCCTACATTGGCTCCAGGATGAAAATGCGTTCCACGCTGACGAACAAGAATGCTGCCTGCGGTTACCACTTCACCGGCTTGACGTTTAACGCCAAGGCGTTTAGCTTCGCTATCACGGCCGTTACGAGTGCTGCCGACGCCTTTTTTATGGGCGAATAGCTGAAGATCAAATTGGAACATGCCATTTCACCTCCTGTTTTCCCGGATCTTAAGATACCGGGGATACAATCGTTCGATTTCCCTCAGTCCCAGAAGCATGGTCTCTAAAATCGCACTGCTCTGCGTTGTTGGCGCCTCTTTCAGCGTAGCTTCCAAAAGCCCCTCTTCGACAGACAGTTGCAGTTCCATGCGCAAATGCCGCTCTAAGCCGAGCACTGCCGCTTGCGCTAAGGCAGATACGCCAGCGCAGACAATGTCTTGTCCGTGCGGAGCCGCTTTGGCATGACCTTTTAGAGAAAAAGCCCACAAAAAGCCTGAGGAATTTCGCTGTAAACAAATATCAATCATTCCGACTTAGGCCTCAATCTTTTCAATCACGACCTGAGTGAACGGTTGACGATGGCCCTGGCGGCGACGGTAGTTGGATTTAGCTTTGTACTTGAAGACCAAAATCTTCTTGCCTTTACCATGCTCCACTACTTTAGCAACCACTTTCGCACCGGCTACAACCGGAGCGCCCACCAAAACTTCGCCGTCCTTCACAACAGTCAGAACGCGTTCGAACGCAACTTCCTGTCCTTCTTCTACGGCCAGCTTCTCAACGACAATTTTGTCGCCTTCCTGCACACGGTATTGTTTACCGCCAGTTTCAATGATAGCGTACATAAAAATGCACCTCCTCTGCTTTGAGCTCGCCGAATACGGTATCGCCATCGCGAATTTTCCACCTCTCCGAGCGGCGGCACAGGAAATCCTATGCATTTTTAAATATTAGCATAGGCCTTATTTCTTGTCAATGAAATTCCTCGTTATCTCCGCTTGCCTTCTTTCATTTGCCTCTTTGCGGCCGCTGATAGGTTCCGCTGCGACCGCCGCGTTTTTCCACCAAGCAGATTTGCGAGATTTCCATCTCTTTGTCTACGGCCTTGCACATGTCATAAATGGTTAGCGCCGCAACAGAGACAGCCGTCAGCGCTTCCATTTCCACGCCGGTCTTGCCTTGATTTTGCACGGTTGCAGCAATTTCTACCGCCCCTGCCTCGTCATCCAAATAAAAAAGCAAATCCACACCCGTTAGCTGCAAGGGATGACACATAGGGATCAGTTCCCAAGTCTTCTTAGCAGCCATAATGCCAGCAACCTGGGCCACAGCTAGCACGTCCCCTTTGCCTAAACGTCCTTCCCGTATTTTTCGAAGCGTCTCCGCCGCCATATTCACCTTGCCTGTGGCCACCGCCAAGCGTTCTGTATCCGCCTTGTCGCCGACATGCACCATTTTGGCTTTGCCAGTTTCATTAAAATGCGTTAATTCCATTGCCTACGCCCTCCTTTCTCTACAACCCGCCTTCATCCCATGCGCCGCGCCCCCAAGTACCGCTTTTTCCAATAGGGCTCGTTCAACGAGCTAATCATGACGCCCCTGCTTGAGGAAGCATGAACAAAACGCTCCTGCCCCAAATAAATTCCTTCATGGGAAGCGCCTTTTTCGTAGGTTGTAAAAAAGACCACATCTCCCGGCTGCAATCTCTTTTTGTCAATAATCCGGCCAACCGTATACTGTATGTCTGCCGTGCGAGGCAGTTTGACGCCGTGTTTTTGAAACACATACATCACAAAGCCGGAGCAATCAAACCCCTGCGGCGTAGCCCCTCCAAAACGGTAAGGCACGCCCAAGTATTGCTGGGCGGTTTCCTGCACCGAGCTTCCAGGACGCCTTTCTTTGAACTGCGGCAGCGGCGGCAAAGAAGCAGCCCCCTTTTTCGTGACAATTGCAGCTTTGCGTTCCGAAGCCGCAGCCGGCTGGCTCGCTGTCGCTGCAGGCAACCGTGCTTGGCCCATCAGCTTTTGATAAGTCACTTCATCCAATACACCATTCGCTGGCAAGCCCTGCTGCTGTTGGAACGCCCGCACAGCCGACGCCGTCAAGGGATGAAACACGCCGTCTTGTTTGCCCACGGCATAACCGAGCGAGCGCAGGCGCTGCTGCACCGCCAAAATTTCCTGACCGGAGTCTCCTTCCCGATATACCGCCGCCAAAGCAGTTCCCCAGGGCAGGCTTAACCAGGCCCCAATAAGCAAGGCCCCAAGCAGCACCGTTCTCTTCATACAAACTCCTGCATCAATGGTGTAATATCCACTTGCTGCAAATTGGCTTCCACCAGCGGTCCCGCCTGCAGCTGCGGTAAAACGCCGTCAAAGGTCGGTCTGCTTTCTTTATAAAATAAGCCTATAGGAATAATATCTCCCCACAATGCCGCCAACGCCAGCGCCTTTTCTTGATTTTCAGGATCATATTCGTCCATTTCTTTTAAATCGCGCACTCTCTGCTTATACCAAGCATACGTATTGACTGCATTAAAGGATACGCAAGGCTGTAAAATCTCCACAACCGCAAAGCCCCGATGCGCCACGGCGGCCGCCATCATTTCCGTCATATGCGGCACATTAGCTGTAAAGGTTCTAGCCACAAAGGTTGCGCCCATGCTCAAGGCTGTGTGAGCAATATTAACCGGTTTTTCTACATTCCCCAGAGGAGGCGGCGTAAACTTGGTCACCGTGCCCAAATCCGTCGTCGGCGAAGCCTGCCCCTTGGTCAAGCCATAAATCTGGTTGTTATGGACAAAATAGCTTATGTCCAAATTACGGCGGGCCGTATGCACAAAATGCCCCATGCCTAAACCCATGCCGTCTCCATCGCCGCCTTCGGCGATGACTGTCAAATGATGATTAGCCAGCTTAACCCCGGTGGCGACAGGTAAAGAACGTCCGTGCAAAGATTCTACCCTATAGCCGTTCATATACTGCGCAATTTTACTGGAGCAGCCGATGCCAGTCACTAAGACCGTATCGTTGGCAGACAATGTCGCCAACACGTTTTTCAAGGCGTGGAAAATCCCGAAGTTCCCGCAGCCCATGCACCAGGTAGAAGTATGAGTTCCTTGCATTTCGCGAGCACTCATTACCCAAGCACCTCCTTTATACGAGCCAAGATCTGACTCGGCGTAAAAGCGCGCGAATCATACTTCAAATAGCTTTCATCAACGGCATACCCTAAATGTCCGCGCAACAAAAAGCCTAACTGAGCTGTTTTATTCCCTTCAATAAGCAGTGATTTTTTCACGCGCGGCAAGGTCTTCAACAACGCCTGCACCGGAAACGGCGCCACATACAGAACCTGCAGCACATTTACGGTTAAGCCTTCTTGTTTTGCCAGTTCCATAGCCTCTAAAGCCGCGCCTTTAGTAGAGCCCCATACAAACAAAGTCAGTTCCGCCTCGTCTGGACCGTATTGCTTCAAGCCGTCTGCAGCCGCTTCCATAGCCGGCAATTTTTCATACCAGCGATCCAAGCCAGCAACAGCCGTTTCCGGTTCTCTTGCTGCGTATTCCTTGTCGCCGGAGCTGTAAAATCCGTCATCACTATGGGTATAGCTAGTTGCGATATAGGCCCCTCCCTTTTGTCCCGGCACCGCCCGGGGAGGCGCTTCGCTTCCCGCCGCCTCGCTATACCGCAGATACGGTTGCTGCGCCGCCAGCCATTCTTCGCTAGCCCGCCCCGCTTCTACTTGCGGTTCAAGAGGCGTCGTAAAAAACGGTCTGCTCACCGAGGAATCCGCTAAATACTTATCCGTTAAAATCAGCCCCGGCACCTGAAAACGCTCGGTTAAATCAAAAAGGCGGGCAGTTTCATAAAAACATTCATCTACATCGCCGGGAGCTAAGACAAATCGAGGAAACTCGCCCTGGGAGGCAAAGGTAGTAAACAGCAAATCCGCCTGAGCCGTTCTTGTCGGCATGCCGGTGCTAGGTCCGCCTCTTTGCGCGTTCACCAGCACGATGGGCAGCTCCGCCTGCGCGGCAAACCCCAAAGCCTCTACCATCAGCGCAAAGCCGCCGCCGCTTGTAGAAGCCAAGGAACGCACACCTGCATAGGAAGCGCCGATCAGCATGTTTACCGCTGCAATTTCATCTTCCGCTTGCTTAAACACAACTCCGTAGCGAGCTCCCTGATCAGCCATATATACCAACACGCTCGAGCCTGGCGTCATGGGATAACCGGCGCAAAAACGGCAGCCTCCTTGAATGGCGCCCATAGCCAGTGCATCATTGCCGTTAAGCAGCATCTTTGGTTCCTGTGACGCAGCCATGGGCAGCCCAAACAAACCGGACGCAGGACAGCACTTGGCGGCAGCTTCCTTAAACGCCGCCTCAAAAATAGCCTTGTTTTGCTCTCGGACACTTTCTTTTTTAAATTCGTCGTTCATAACCTGCAAAATAGCAGCTCGCGGAAAACCGCTCAGCGCGCAAAACGCCCCCAAAAGTGCGCTGTTTCCCATTACCTTTGCCGCATCTCCCGGCAATTTCTGCAAAAGAGGCAAGCCAATCCAAATCCCTGGAGCATCCCCTTGCACTTCCGGCGTCTTCACCGCTTCGCAGTCATATAAAACAATCCCGTCCGTGCGCACTTTAGAGTAATTTTGATCAAAAGCCTGTTGGGATAATGCACCCAAAAACTGAAAGCTTTCCTCATGCGCGGCCAAAGGCTCTGCGCCCAAGCGAGCCATGCAGGTGTTCAAGCCGCCTTTTATTAAGGAAGGATACTCGTTAACCACCATGGACCATAAAGAGTTTCGAGAAGCCGCTCTTGCCACCATCATTCCGGCGCTCATGACGCCATACCCGGCTTCCCCTCCAAACATCACCGAATACGTGTTCATAAAATTCTTTCGCCCCCTTTATGCTCTTCCGTTTCCAGGTTGTCAGTTTTTTCTGTTGTTACGGTTCGTCATTCACTTCATGAATTCCTTTTAAATGGAAAGAACTCTTGTAGCGAAAGCCTAACTCCGTTGCATTGCTCCCGAGTATTTCTTAGAGTATACTAATTAGCAAAGAAACCAAAGGGAGGTTTTGCACGTGAGCCAGTTACGCTACTATGGTCATGCCTGTTTTAGCTGGGAAAATCAAGGAACCGTTCTTTTGTTCGATCCGTTTTTAAAAGACAACCCCTTTCAAATAGCCCAGCCGGAAGAAATGGACTGTCACTACATCCTTGTTTCACACGGTCACTTCGATCATCTAGGCGACGCTGTCGCTATCGCCAAACGCACCGGCGCTACAATCATCAGTACTGCTGAGATTGCTAATTTATGCGCAGGCCAGGAATGCAAAACCCATGCTATGCATCTTGGGGGCACTTTTGATTTTCCTTTCGGCTCCGTTCGGGTCACCCCTGCTTTTCATGGCGCTGGTGTTCCTGGCGGACACGCTTGCGGCTTTATTGTCCGTCAAGGAGAACAGCGGGTTTATTTTGCCGGTGATACGGCCCTTTTCGGCGACATGACCCTCTTAGGACGCCTGGAAAGTATCGACTGCGCGCTATTACCTATCGGCGGCAACTTCACGATGGGCCCCAAAGACGCCGCCGAAGCCGTTGCCATGCTCAAGCCGGCTATGGTCGTTCCCATGCACTACAGCACTTGGCCTGTCATCGAACAAGACCCAGGCCAGTTCAAGCAGGACGTAGAATCTCGTTTATCTACGCCGGTCCGCATCCTCAAGCCCGGCGAAACTCTTACTTTATAAGAAAAACTCTTAACGCAGTCTTTTGACGGGAACCACGGAAATTGAACAGGAGAATCGGAGAACCGGAGGGCACGAATGAGGCTACGGTGGCAATGAATATATAAGAAAAAAGGCTGCTTCGACATAGATCGAAACAGCCTTTTTCTTATAAGCCCATTCGCAAAGCTTGCTTGCGCACAGCCACCTTCCCGCTCCAAACCGTTTCCTGCGCTGCCGCAAATTCCGGTTTGCGCAGCAAGACATATTCGCCGGCATAGGGCTGGTACAACGCCAAAAAAGCCCTCCAGGTAGAACTGCGTTTTTCATAAATGTCCGGGAAAATGGTTAAATACAAGCCATCTGCCTTTTCCGTAAGGCTCATCGTTTCATACGTTACCAGCACCAGCGTCCCCAAGGAAATCTTCTCAAAAAGCTCTTCCACATCCCGATTGTACATGCGCACGCAACCGCCGGACACAGGATATTCAATACTCCAATCCTTATTGGTGCCATGAATACCATAGGAACGCGAAAATTCCATCCACCTTGTCCCCAGGGGATTAGCAGGTCCCGGAGGAACCGGCGTCTTGTCCACAAAGCCGCTGCCAGGATGCCAAGTAGGATACTTCTCCTTATAGAAAACGCTGAACTGCCCCACCGGCGTCTGCTCGTAAGGAGTCCCTACCGCAACACTGTATTCTTTCAACAAACGCGAACCATCAAACAAACGCAACTTATATTCCGGCACATTCAGCCGCAGCTCATAAGCAGCTTCCGCCGGTAAAGCAACACCTGCCAACATCAGCAGGAACAGGAGGAGACTCAGCCATTTTTTCATGGATCTCCCTCCTTACTTTATTGTGATGCCTTTGATTATGTACGCGTCGTCAAGTTGTTAACGAACCACTACTACTGCCGTACCATAACGAATATACGGGTAAATTTCTTCTAAATCACTGTCTACCATGGCGATGCAGCCTTCGGTCCAGTCTCGTCCTTCCCGCGTCGCCTCGTCACGCCCGCCATGAATGCCGATCCAACCGCCAAGCTGCGTATCCTGGGGCGGCAAAGCCAGCTGTTCATTTGCCGTGACAATACGTTGATATTCGCCATAGCTGATAAGCTGATCACCCAAGCCGCGTTCGGCATGGCCCACATCCGGATAACTAAGGCCCAACCAAGATCTGCCCAAATAGGGATGGCTGCCCAAGCGCTCTTTTTCCGTTACAAAAAAGCGTCCTTCCGGCGTCCGATTGTCGCCGCGTTCTTTTTTATCGCCATCCGGGTTCACGCCAAAGGCACAAGGATACGTTTTTAACTCCTTGCCTTCATGAAACACCGTTAAGCGATGCTTCGACTTTTCCACCAGAATTGCCGTAGCAGCCGACTCGGCAAATTCCTTGGCGTAATTACTGCGCACAGCATCTGCTGCCGCCTCTGCCGGAGAAAAAAATCCAGTTCCTCCCAGCACGCACAATAGAAACGTTACTAAAGCACTTCCCCAATAGGCCATTTTTTTCTTACTCATTATGTCTTTCAACACCCTCCAATCACAAAACAACTACAACAGAAAGGGTATGAATGATTATATATCATTTTTTCGCGCTTCTCAAGAAAATTCCTGCTGTTATCTCCTTGTAATTTATGCTTTTTCCTTTTTACCTTACATAAGTATAAGATATTTACTCACAACAAGCAGGAATTCTTTGTTATGCGTCTAATTTTATAAATTATTAAATGCGCTTCTTACTGTGCATTTATAAATTAACGCTGCATTAATAAAGGAGGTTTTTTCATGGCTCCCCTATTAACTGATTTGGACTCGATTCGCTTCGCCATAGAATTAGAAGCACGCGGTGCTCAGTTTTATTTAGAAGCCGCAAGACGTATGGAAAACGAAGATCAACGCAATTTGGTGCTCCTTCTTTCAGGTCAGACCAATAATCACTTAGAAGGTGTCAAAAAAATCTTGGCCACCGTACAGACGCAAAAAAACGGCAGCGCACCAGAAGCGCTGGATGCTGAAACCGCGGCGATCATTCAAAAAATAGGCACTTCCCTTTCCTTCCCGGCGGAAGCCCAAGCGGCGCAAAAAGTTGCGGCATGCACTTCCGTCAGTTCCATCTTGGAAATTGCCCTGCAAGGCGAAAAAGAGTCAGTACAGCTATACGAGCAAATTGCCAATAGCACTAAAAACGACGAGGTTCGTAAAATTTTCACGGCACTGCAGTCCGAAGAGCAGATTCACGTGCAAAAGCTTTTGGAAATGCTGCAAGGCTGGGCCTAATAACGCAATCCAGGAAACGAACAAAAAATTTTCGCGGCTGCCGTCATCAGTTGCGACTCCACTCTTTTAAATCAAGAAAAAAGCCAGGGTATCCGTCAAGGATATCCCGGCTTTTTTCACTTCAACCTTCCCGTTTCACCATAGCCACTTCATCGCAGTTAGGGAATTTGGGACAGTTTATACATTCTTTCCAAACTTTCTGCGGCAATTCTTCTTTGGTAACCTCGGAAAAGCCCAAGGTCCCAAAAAATTCCGGCTGATACGTCAAGGTAAAGAAGGTCTTTACCCCCAACGCCCGGCCTTCAATAAGCAGCTCTTCCACGATCTGTCTGCCGATGCCCCGCCGCTGGAAACCAGGCGCAATGGCTAAGGCCCTTACCTCAGCCAAGGCGTCCCAGGAAAGATGCAGGCTTCCTACACCAACCAGCCGATCATCCTCTTCGGCAATAATTACATCCCGCAAGGTTTCATAAATGGAGTTGCGCGAACGCGGCAGCATAACTCCTTGCTGTGCATAATCGTTGACAAGCTTATGGATGGCTTCTACATCTCCAAATGTCGCTTTACGCAAATGCATGTCAAAATCCCTCCTTTGGTTGTCAAACTCATGGCTTCATGCTGGGACACAAATCCTGCACAGGACAATCATCACACAAAGGCCTGCGCGCCTTGCAAATTTTCCGGCCATGCCAAATCAGCCAATGATGCGCCGCTGCCCAGTCCTTTTTAGGAATAGCCTTCTGCAGCGCCGCCTCCACCGCTTCCGGCGTATCGCCGGTTCCCAGGCGCAACCGATTCGCCACGCGAAACACGTGCGTATCCACCGCAATAGCCGGCACATTATAAAGAACGCTTAAAATAACATTAGCGGTTTTTCGGCCCACTCCCGGCAACGCAATGAGAGAGTCAAAGGTATCGGGAACTTGTCCTTGATGACGTTCCAACAGCAGCCGGCTCATAGCCAAAATATTTTTGGCCTTAGCACGGAACAAGCCGCAATCCTTGATCTCTTCCTCCAACGCTTCCAACCCTAAGAACAGAATAGCCTCCGGCGTGTTGGCTTTGAGAAATAATCTTCCTGTGGTGATATTCACACGTTCATCTGTGCACTGCGCCGAAAGAATTACAGCCACCAACAGTTCAAAAGGCGATGTATAATGAAGCGCTGTACCAATATGACCATAGGTCTGCTCCAGTACCTTCAGCATCTGCCCTTTGACGGCTTTCGTCACTCTCATGCCAAGCCTCAGTTGGTCAAGCTGCGCACAGGCGCGGGAATCCGCCCGCCCCTGGCAATAAATTCAGCAGAACTAAAACGGTTTACCGGCAGAATGGGACTATAGCCCAACAAGCCGCCAAACTCCACACTATCGCCGACATTTTTACCAGGAACTGGAATAATACGCACAGCCGTAGTTTTATTATTAATCATGCCAATTGCCGCTTCGTCTGCAATAATAGCTGCCAACGTAGTAGACGGCGTATCGCCGGGAACGGCAATCATGTCAAGGCCAACGGAACAAACACAGGTCATAGCTTCCAGTTTCTCTAGCGTCAAAGCGCCGCGTTCCACAGCAGCAATCATGCCCGCATCTTCGCTAACAGGAATAAAAGCGCCGCTCAAACCGCCAACATGGGAAGAAGCCATCAAGCCGCCTTTTTTAACCGCATCGTTCAGCAAAGCCAAAGCCGCTGTCGTGCCGGGGGCGCCGCAGCTCTCCAAGCCCATCTCTTCCAAAATATGCGCTACACTGTCGCCAATGGCCGGCGTCGGCGCCAAGGACAAATCTACAATACCAAACTGCACGCCCAAACGCCGCGAAGCCTCCTGAGCCACCAGTTGCCCTACGCGGGTGATTTTAAAAGCGGTTTTCTTAATGGTTTCCGCCACCATGCTGAAATCTTGGCCTTTAACATCCTCCAAAGCTCGTTTCACAACGCCCGGACCGCTAACGCCCACATTAATAACCGTCTCCGGCTCTCCTACGCCATGAAAAGCGCCAGCCATGAACGGATTGTCTTGGGGCACATTAGCGAACACAACCAATTTAGCGCAGCCAATGGCATCGCGATCCGCAGTCAAGGCGGCAGCTTTCACAATGACGTCGCCCATTTCCCGGACGGCATCCATATTAATGCCAGTCTTGGTAGAACCCACATTGACCGACGCGCACACACGATCTGTGCAAGCCAGCGCTTCAGGAATGGATGCAATCAAGCGGCGGTCGCCTTCAGTATAGCCTTTTTCAACCAAGGCGGAAAACCCGCCGATAAAGTTAACCCCAACTTCTTTGGCCGCTTTGTCCAAAATCTGAGCTACAGGTACAAGGCTGTCGGTACGACAGCTTTCCGCGGCAATCGCGATTGGCGTAATGGATATCCGCTTGTTAATAATGGGAATGCCATATTCGCTTTCAATTTCTTCGCCAGTACGCACTAAATGCTCGGCACGGCGCGTGATTTTTTCATATACATTTTGGCAGAAACGATCTAAATCGGGGTGGGCGCAATCGCGCAAACTAATCCCCATCGTAATCGTCCGCACATCAAGATTATTTTCACTGATCATGCGGTTCGTTTCTAAAATATCTTTAATGCTTAACATCAATAAACTCCTTCCAAAAGTGAGCAACGCTCTGTTGCTAATTTAAATGCGGTGCATGCTTTGAAAAATATCTTCATGCTGCACTTTAATTTCCAAGCCCAGTTCCTTGCCTTTCGCTGCAAAAATAGCCTGCAGTTCTTTGAGAGAAACTTTGCTTTCACCCGTTTCAGCAATCATTACCATATTAAAAAAGCCATCAACAATATTTTGATTGATGTCCAAAATATTTACCTGATTTTCCGCCAGCACATTACTGGCCATAGCAACAATACCCACGCGATCCTTACCAATAATCGTAATTACGACTTTCATCTTCTACTACACTCCTTCAATTTTAATACTTGCTATTCAACAGTTAACCGCCGGAAATCCGCCTGACTCCAGAAAGGTTTTCTTGTTGGGAAAACCTATAACTTTCATAGCATATTCTCTAGCATATTCTCTGTTATTGCATAATATCCTGCCAAAATTAAAATAAAAATGCGAGCCAGGCTTTTACTGGCTCGCATTTGTCTACTGCAGATACTATTATTGGTTTTGAGTTCCACCAGGAGCAGTCTGGCACGGCATATTCCCTCTGCCTGCTCCGTTCATCATACCGCGATGATGTTTG
>NZ_JAQUZF010000056.1:0-16458 GCF_028691475.1 Anaeromusa sp. | reverse complement strand
GCTTTTTTATCGCTTCGGGAATATTCGAACCCTCCGATTACTCCCTCTACTCCTGTTTAAAAACCGGTTCCCCGGCCCTCATTCGTACCCTCATGTTCTCCGGTTCTCTTGTTCAATCCTCGTACTCCGTGACCTTTATCCGAGCTCTCGCATAGTTCCGGTCATTCCTGTTCGTTTTTTGCTTATTTTCCAGTCAGCTTCTCGCTGAAGGCTTGCGCAAAAGAGGCGATAACGGCTGTAAGTTCTTTTTTAGAACTAATGCTTTCCACCAAAGCCGCTACGGTCCGGCCGGTTTGGGGATCATTCATCGTGAATTCTACAGTCTCCCGTCCTTTTTCGTCACGCCCCAGTTCCGTATACATAGCCAGCTCGCTCTGCTCGCCGACTGCTTTGATGAACTGCCGGTAGCTCTCGTCAGGATTGGTTTCGTGAAGCTTCATCAAATCAACGCCGCTCTTTTTCTGATGCGCCGCCAGCACTTGATTCACGTTTAAAAGGGTAACCGTCTTCGGCTGAAAGTTCTTCCAAAAAATCTCCGCCCCTTCGGCTTCGCCGACATAAGACAAGGTGGATGCTATTTTGGGATCATTCACATATACTACCTTAACTTTGGAAAAATCAAATTCCTTATCAAACCAGGCCGACGGCGCCGCACCGGCCACAGGCAGGGACAGCAGCAAAAAAAGCGCTATCAGGCAAAAAAACCGTTTCATTCCCTTCCTCCTCAGTTTTTTAGAGTTTCCGGTATGCCACCAGTCTTTCCATCATACCATCTGCCGCCGTTGAACGCCAGCCCGGCATGATCTCAAAAACTCCCCACAGGGCTGATGGCAATTTGCGCCGTCATATTCCAGCGCAAACGCTCATCCCATCTTGCCGGCGCAATCGTCACCGTATAGGTAATATCGCCGCGTTTCTTCTCGCCGTAAGGACGGATAAACTTCACCCGCCCCTGCAGCTCCAGATCCGGAATGCCGTCAAAGGTAAGCGTCACTGGCGCCCCTTCCCGGACTTTGGCAATAGAAAGCTCCGTTAAATCGTCACTGCGCACTTCCCATTCGCTTTCATCGGCAATACGCACCAGCACCGTCCCGATATCGGCACGTTCCCCGAGACGCTTGTCCAGATACGACACCCGCCCAGCCATCGGCGCACGCAGCTCGCTCTTGTCCAAAATCTCCTGACTCTCCCGCAGCGACTCCTGCTGAGTCCGCCATTCCTCCTTAGCCTGGGCCAACACCGTCAGGCTGCGTTCTAGCATCGTCTGCGCCTGATCCATCTGCTGTCTGGAAATGCCCCCGTTATCCGCCAATTGGCGCTGCCGGAACCACTCTCTTCTGGCATCCGCCAGATTGACCTCAGCCTGTTCCACCGCTGCCGCCGCTTTGGCTGCAGCGGCGTCAACGCTCCGCACCCGCGCCTGGACGTCCTGGCGCACCAAGCGCAGCAAAGGCTGCCCTTGCCGCACCAATTCCCCCTCTTGCACAAAAATCTCGCCAATAGTGCCCTCCACCGGCATGACGATTTGCGCATAGCGCACCGGAAACACAATTCCTTCCGAAAGCACCCTGCCGTCATCTTTCACAGGCGGCAGCGCCTGCGGTTCCTGGCGGCCGCTCTGCCAATACCACCAGCCGCCGCCAGCCGCCACGAGGAACAGTAAAAGCAGCAGCCCGTATTTTCTTTTTTTAAAGCCTGTAGCTTCCATACAGCATCCCCCGCTTATCGTTACTCATAACTGATGACATCCCTCACACACAGACGTGTCGCATTGTACGCCGGCAGCAAGCTGGCAGCCACCGCCAAAAATAAAGACAGCCCCAGCCAAACAGCCCAACCGAACAAACTGAAAGAAAACGTCAACGGCGCCTGAATGAAAAGCATCCCCACTTGATAACTGAGCAGCATGGCGATGGGCAGGGCCAGCAGCGATGCCGCCAGCCAGCTCAACAGACCGATACAAAGGGCCTCTACAACAAACACCTTGCCCACAGCCAGGCTGGAGGCGCCAATGGCACGCATGACGCCAATTTCCCGGGTGCGCTCAAGCACGTTGATACTCATGGTGCCTGCCAATCCCAACGCCCCCACCAACGCTAACAGCAGCGCCATAAACAGCAAAAAGGTCGTAAGAATATCAAACTGCGAACGCAAGCGTTCCTTCTGTTCCCAGGTAATGTCCACGTTTTGGACGCGCAAATTGTTTTTCTTCAAATGAGACTCTAGCTCCCGCCCTAGCCGAGACTGCGCCTGCTGTGAATCCGCAGCAGCCACAATCTGCACGGAACGCGCCTTGCCTGCCGCCTGGGTAACACGGCTCAGCCAAGCGTAAGGAGCATAGCAAATAGGACCTGTCAGCTGGCTTTGCGCCACCCCCACCACCACGCACCTAAGACGTCGGTTGGCCACTTTGATCACCCCGACTTCTCCCAGACGCAAGTGAGGATTATCCTTGAAAACCTCCGTATTGATGACAATGGCGTTCTCGTCCTCCGGCAACAGCCACCGCCCCTGCACAAGACGGGGGGCAATCATTTCCGTATCTACCGGCGGCGCCAGTAAAAACACATTCTTGCTGGCTTCGTCTTCCGCTTGCTTGCTGTCCTCATGCAGAATTCGCCCGGAATTAAAGCCCCAGGCTTCCGCGCGTTTCACCCCGGGCACCTTCAGCACTTCCTGCTCCACCCGCTCGGCCCGGTAGTTTTGCGTAAACGTAACCGCCACGTCATATTGAAAATACTCCAACGCCTTATCCAAGGTGGCATACAAGGAAGCTCTTACCGAAAATACCGCCATAAATACGGTTCCCGCCATCATCAGCGTCAACAGCGTCAGCGCCAGACGCCCTTTGCGGCGAAAGGTATTGCGCAGCGACAAGAGCACAGGCCTCGACAACGGCTGCAAGCGGCCCAGTATCCAATCCATGCCGCGATCCACCCGGCCGCTGGCCGCCACAGAGCCAATGCCGTAATCACTTACCGCTTCCCGCACCGTTACGCCGGTTCCCTGCCAGATGGGCCACAGCGCCGCCGCCAAAGGCACCGCCAGAGCTACCGCCGCCTCCAGCAGCACAACTGGCAGAGGCCACTCAAGACCGCCGGAATTAAAATTGAAGGCCGCTGCCATAAAGACGGTCACCTGCTGCGCCGCCACTGCTCCTAAGGGAGCCGCCACCGCCAGGGCCAACACGCCGTACGCCGCTACCAGGGTCAAATACATGCGCATCAGCTGCGCTCTTTTAGCGCCAATCGCTTTCATAATGCCCACTTGGCGCACTTGCTGCGTCAAAATAGCAGAAACCGTATTCACCAGCAGCAACGCCCCCAACAGCAGCGACAGCACGCCCAACACCGCCAGCAGAAGCAGCAGCGCGTCGATGGCCCCCTGTAGCTGGTGCTCGCCAGGCTTGTTCACTTGCAGCCAAAATACGGTCGTGTCTCCTTGCTCCAGCTTATTCCAGGCTCTGCGCCCCACCGCTTCGATGGCCTGAACCGCACTTTCCTTATCCTTGCCGGCCAGCACCGACGGCTGCAAAATAAAGTTTACCTGATCCAGCCGTCTTTCTTCATCCAGCTTCTCTAAGGTATCCATAGTAATGTAACCATAGGCGCGGCCAGTAAAGACGCTGGGAATCTGGCTGGCGTCATACACCCGGCCGCTCACCTTCATCAAGCGCGTGCGCCCAGCCGCTGTTTCCACCTTCATATACTGACCGATGCTCAGTCCCAACTCCTTAAAGGAGGAACGCTCCAGCAGCACCTCGCCGTCTCGGGCCGGCCAGGCCCCAGCCTCGCTTTTTACAAGATTGACCTTTTGCTTGTCATAGTCAGGGATGGCAATCAGCCACATCTGGCGCCACTGACCGTCCCCGCCGCGCACGCGCAGATCCACATTGCGCCGTCCTTCGGCCTCCTTGACGCCGCGAAGGCTGCGAACGCTCTGCACCAGTTCTTCGTCAAAAGGATCCGCGTATACTGCGGCATTCGCCGGCGCCGCCATCGTCCAGCTTTGGGTCAAATCTCTGGAAAACATCAAATAGGAACTATAGACCATGCCTACCGCAAAAACGCCGACAGCAATAGAAAGCACCACCAGCAGCGTGCGCAGCTTGTTGCCCCAAAGATCGGCCCACACCTTGCGCCAGCGAGGCCGCACCCAAGCGCCCCTAGCCATCTGCGGCCGCCCCGTCGGCCTCTAAAATCCGTCCTTCCGCTACGGTAACAATGCGGCTGCCTTGACGGGCCAGCTCGCCGTCGTGAGTAACCATAATAATGGTTTTTCCCGCTTGCGACAGCCTTTTGAACAAAGCAATCACCGCCTCCGCCGTCTGGGTGTCCAAATTTCCCGTAGGCTCATCCGCCACCAACAGCGGCGGATCATTGGCGAGCGAGCGGGCAATAGCCACCCGCTGCTGCTGTCCGCCGGACAAATTAGCCGGCAGCTTGTCCGCCTGATCGGCTACGCCAACAAGTTCCAACAGATCCAACGCCCGCTGCGGCCGTTCCTCCCACGCATGGACATTGCAAAAATCCATAGGAAGCATAACATTTTCCAAGGCCGTCAAAGTAGGCAGCAACTGAAAGAACTGAAAGACCACCCCCACCGTTCGCCCCCGCCAAATAGCGCTTTGATTCTCCGAAAGACGGTGCACTGGCGTTCCCGCCACCCAGACTTCCCCTGCCGTAGGCCTGTCAATGCCTGTGATCATATTGATCAGCGTCGATTTGCCGCTCCCTGACTTGCCAATGACCGCCACAAACTCTCCAGCAGCTACGGTCAGATTGACGCCTTTCAGGGCCGAAAACTCGCCGGCGCCAGTAACATAGGTCTTGCAGACCCCCTGCAGCTCTACCGCCCAGGCAGCTTCTTTCGCCGCAATGTCCACCGCTTCTTCCAGCCAAAACCGCCTGCCTTTTCCCATAGCAGCCTCCTATGCCTCTGTTGCCAACCGCCGCTTCACACAAGCCTCTACCGCCTGCCCAATCCGAACCTTTGCCTCTCCCTCCGGCAGAGCCGCCAGCAGCAGCGGTAAGAATCCGGCCCGGTCAACATAACGTACGGCTTCCACCGTATTAAGATCATACACCCAGGAAATGCGAAAGGCTTGCTGATCCGCCGCTGTTTTCACCTGCGCCGGCAAGCCCAGCCTCCCGGCAGCCACCATATCGGCAATTTCCTCGGACACGCCGCCTGCTTGGGAAATTCCGTCCGTAGGCGGCATGCGATATTCTTTGTCTGTTGTAAGCATGTCGAAAATATCCAGCTTGTCCGCATCCCGGACCACTTGCGCCGGCAGCCACGCCGCCCCAGCGGCTTCTGGCGGCAACGCCCGCTTGTTGTGCCAGACCACCGCCTGCCGCAGCACTACCGCCGCTTCCGGCGGCAGCCACTGCCAGACGCCTTCTTCATCCAGCGTTTTAGCGCCCAAGTCTGCATGATCCACCGACAATAAGTCCCGAAACGTCCGATACTGCCAATATTGCGGAAAACGTCCCACATCATGGAGCAAGGCCGCAGCATCCACCAAAGCCAATTCCTGCGCCGGCAATTCTCTTGGGTGCATCAATTGCCGCGCAATATTCCTTACCCGCGCCGTGTGAGCCACCTTCAGCCGCACATGGTAATCGGTCTCTTCATCTCGTCCCCAAAAACGCCGCACATAGGACTCCCACCAAGAAGCCAGCGTTTTCTGCCACGGGACCGTCATTTCCGTCATTACGCCATCACCGTCAATTCCAGATTGAATTCCTTTTTAAAAGCTTTTTTCAGCTTATTCACGTTTTCTTGTTCAATAACCGCCGCTTCCCGCAGTTCTAGTTCCAAGAGAGCCAACCCGTTTTCCAGGTCAAAACCCGCCTTCACCCGGCGTACCAGCTGCATTTGCGTCGTATCCAACGCTTCCGCCACGGCGAGCAGCAAGCTCAGCTTGCGCGCCCGCATCCAGTCTCCCTCGTCCAGGAATTCGCTATACATGCGGTTGCGAACGTATTTCATAGAAAGACCGTTATGCCAGCCAGCCATTACGGCGCACAACATCTGCTCTCTGTGGGTCAGACCGAAAAGCCGGGCGTTCTCCACCAAATAAGCGCTGTGCCGGGGATGATCGTAATAATTGATGGAAATGCCGATATCATGCAGCAAGGCCGACACGCGCAGCAACCTCCGCTCCCGCGCCCCCAGCTCCGCCCGGTCTCCCCAGCCCTGCCAAAGTTGATCCGCCAAGCTAGCCACATGCTGCGCGTGCGTTTCATCCAAATTATAGGACAACATCATATTATGCGTACTATGCTCTAAAATATCCCGTACCAATTCCCCCTCGCCATGACGCGACTGGTAATACTGCATAAACAAGCCTTCGCGCACGCCGCAGCCGCTTACCAAAAACTGCTGGCTGGAGGTTATGTCAAACAGTGCATTAACAATCGCCAGGCCCGGCACAATAATATCCGCCCGTTCATTACTTAACCCTGGCACTTTGCGGCGCTGGGACAACGTCATCCCCGCCAAACTGCGGTAGAGTTCCTGGAACGCCATTTTCCCGAGGCGATAATTATGCACTTTGGGAAAAGGATAGCCTTTTTTGCGTTGATCCATTTTGGCAATGTTCCGCGCCGTGCCGCCAATGCCAATCAGCGGTACGCCGCTGTCCTTAAGCCAGCTTAAGCCTACCAACTGATCCCACAAATGATTTTGCAGTTCCAGCAGTTTTTTCTCGTTCGGCCGCGCCCCCAGGTACTCCGTCAGCGTCACCGCGCCAAAAGGCATACTGACCGCGGTCTGCGCTTTGCGCCCTTTAATTAGTGTCAACTCGGTACTGGCGCCGCCCAAGTCGAACACAATGCCTTCTTCAATATCCAAGGTGTTTACTACGCCCAAATACCCCAATTTTGCTTCCGCTTCGCCACTGATCACCCGCAGCGGAATGCCTGTCTCTTTTTTAGCTTGCCGCAAAAAATCAGCGCCATTTTTAGCATTGCGCACCGCCGCGGTCGCTACGGCCAAGACCTTGTCCACTTTAAACAACTGGTTCATATGGGCAAACACCTGCAGCGTGCCTACCGCCCGCCGCATAGCCGCCTCCTGCAATTGCCCTGTAGCGGCTAAGCCTTCCCCCAGCCGGACCGTCTCTTTTTGATTATATACCAAATTATAGGCGCCTCTTCGGTCAATATCCACCACAATCAGCCGCGCCGAGTTCGATCCCAGGTCAATAATAGCCACTCGTTCCCGCTCTTTCATGCCAAGACTTCCTTTCTCCGTACACTGCCTCTTCTCTATATTCGCGTTTTATAAAAAAATCCTGCAAAAAAAGCGAAAAACATTCCTGCAGTGTCGAGATTTTACACAACCTTAAAGTAACGCGGCAGGGATTTGGGCATCTGCAGGGAGAATGTACTTAAAAACGTAATGCCGCGAGGTGATTTCATGCACAAAAACCATCCCAGTCTCTTTGCAGCCATTCATGTAGGCTCCGAGCAAGTCAGCCTGCAAATTGTAGAATACCACAATTTAGAAACCATACGCGTTCTTGAGAACATACACCGGCAGATTTCTTTGGGCGAAGAAACCTTTCAAACCGGACGCATCGGCACCGATACGGTGGCCCAGTTGTGCGATATTCTTAAAGGATTTCGCCGCAAGCTGACGGAATACGGGGTGCGCGATTACCGACTCATGGCGACTACTGCCATTCGCGAGGCCGCCAATCAACCCTATATTATCGACCAAATTCAAATTAAAGCCGACCTAGAGGCAGAGGTCATCGACATGCCCCAGGAAATCTTTTTTAAATATGTGGCGATTTTTCGCAAAATGCAAGTTCTCGGCTTAACAGCCGGCAAGGAAGCTTTGCTCTTTGTAGACATTACTTCCGGCGGCTTGGGCATTACCCTCTACCGCAACGGCCGCATTCTCTACCAACAGAACATTCATATCGGCGTGCTGCGCATCAAGGAAAGCTTCAATAAAACCCAGCGAGACTCCCTCTCCTTTCAGCAAGCCTTAGGCGAATACATTTTCAGTGTCATCGAGCCGGTTCGGCCAGCCCTGGCGGGGCACACCATCCGCTATGTAGTCCTCTCCGGGCCGGATACGGAGCTGTTTTTGCAGATGTTGGGCCGCAAAACACGAAGCGCGCTGGACTCGGTCAAACAAGAAGAGTTCCTGGTTTTGTACAAGAAATTGCACAAGCTCAACCTTTCTCAAGTCATGCAAGCCTTTGCCCTCAGCGAAGCCAAAGCGGACATGGCCTTGCCGACCATTATCCTGTACCAGCAACTGCTTTCTCTCTGCCAAGCCCAGGAGCTGGCCGTCGTCAACGATCAGTTTCTCGACGGCATGACCGTCTGCCATATCGCCCAGAAAACAAAGCACCTTTGGATGGATGAAATCGACAAGCAGACCTTCAGCCTCATCCGCTCGCTGGCTAAAAAATACCATCAGCATGACGGCCACTCCGAAGCGGTTGCCGCAGTCTCCTTGCAGCTTTTCGACAAACTTCACCGCGCCCACGGTTTAGGAAAGCGAGAACGGCAGCTCCTGGAAGGCGCCGCCCTTTTGCATGACATCGGCAAATTCGTCAGCCTGCGCAGCCATTACTTGTTTTCACACCGCCTTATTTTGTCTTCGGACATTCTCGGTTTTTCGGAAAAAGAAAAACTGATCATGGCCTGCGTAGCGCAATACCATTCCAAAGGCACGCCGCGGCCTTCTGATCCGACTTTGAGCGGCTTGAGCGTGCAAGAACAAATGACAGTAGCTAAATTGGCCGCCATCATTCGTCTGGCGGACGCCATTGATCGCACGCATCGTCAAAAAGCACTTAAAATCGAATTGACCTTTCGCGGCGAAGAGCTGCTCGTCACCGTCACCACTCGCGAAGATTATGCGCTAGAACAATGGACCTTTGCCGACAAGGCTTCCTTTTTTGAAAATGTCTTCGGCATTCGTCCCATCTTAATACGACAGGCAGGTTGATACCATGTTTGATAAACCGGAATACTTTTTTAATCGCGAACTAAGCTGGCTCAAGTTCAACAACCGAGTCCTCAGCGAAGCAGGCGACACGGCAACGCCTCTTTTGGAACGGCTGCGCTTTATCGCCATCACTGCCTCCAATTTGGACGAATTCTTTATGATTCGCGTCGCCGGCCTCAAACACCAACTTGAGTCAGGCATCAACAAAACCGACGCCGCCGGCCTTACCGTAGCTCAGCAATTAGAACGCATTTCCGAAATGGCTCATGAGCTGGTCAAAAACCAGTACAAACAGCTGCGCACGCTCATCCCGGCCTTATGCGACGCAAAGCTCTGCCTGCGCAGCATTGATGCCTTATCCCCCCAACAGCAAGAATGGCTGGATCATACCTTTCACCGCACCATTTACCCGGTTCTCACCCCTCTGGGCGTGGACGCCAGCCATCCTTTCCCCTTCTTGGCCAATCGCAGCCTAAATCTGGCCGTACAATTAACCCGCCCTGACGAAGACGAACCGGCCATCGCCATTATTCCCGTGCCCTCCGTATTGCCCCGCTTGCTGGAAGTTCCTTTCGCTCCGCAGGAAGAACGTCATTTCTTATTTTTAGAAGACATCATCGCCGCCTATTGCTCCCGCCTGTTTCAGGGCTATACACTGAGCCAGCCGCTCTTTTTCCGCATCACTCGCAACGCCGACATGTTTATTGACGAGGACGAAGCCGAAGACCTGCTGGAAGAGGTGGAAAGCGCCCTCAAACAACGTAAGCGCGGCCCGGCTGTACGATTGGAAGTCTCCAAGCACGGCAACAAGGAACTGCAGGCCGCCTTACAAGAAGAGCTGGATATCTCCGGACAAGATATTTACGAAATTAACGGACCTTTAGATACTACGTGCTTTTTCCGTTTCGCTGATATTTCGGGCGCCGCTCATTTGCGTCACGCCCCTTATCAAGCGCCCCTGCCGGCGGCCCTGGCCGAAGCAGAAGACATCTTCGCCGCCATCCGCCAGGGCGATATTTTGCTGCACCATCCCTACGAAAGCTTTGAGCCGGTAGTGGATTTCATCCGCCAAGCAGCCCTTGATCCCCAGGTATTGGCCATTAAGCAGACGCTGTACCGGGTCAGCGGCAATTCTCCCATTGTCCGAGCCCTAATGGAAGCCGCAGAGAACGGCAAGCAGGTTACGGTCCTCGTGGAGCTCAAAGCCCGCTTTGACGAAGAAAATAACATCCAGTGGGCCAAACGCCTGGAAGAAGCCGGCGCGCATGTCATCTACGGCTTGATGGGCTTGAAAACCCATTCCAAAATCGCTTTAGTCGTACGCCAGGAAGAAGACGGCATTTGCCGTTATGTACATTTGGGAACCGGCAACTACAATGACTCCACGGCCCGCATCTACACAGATCTAGGCCTCTTCACCGCCAACGACGCCTTTGGCGCCGACGCCTCGTCGTTTTTCAACATGCTTTCCGGCTACTCCGACCCGCCGGTCTGGAATAAATTCATCGTGGCGCCGCTGAATATGCGCGAGCGCTTTTATGAACTTGTGGATGAACAGATCGCCGCCGCCCAAAACGGACAGCCCGCACATATCAGCGCAAAAATGAACTCTCTCATTGACAAAGGCATCATCCTGAAACTCTACGAAGCCTCTGCCGCTGGCGTTTCTATTGATCTCATTATCCGCGGCATTTGCGGTCTGCGTCCAGGCATCCCCGGCGTCAGCGACAACATTACCGTCCGCAGCATTGTCGGTCGTTTTCTAGAGCATCACCGCATCTTTATTTTCGGTGTTTGCGATGAAGCTAAAGTCTATCTTTCCAGCGCCGATTGGATGCCCCGCAACCTCAATGAGCGGGTAGAGCTGCTTTTTCCTATCGACGATATTCGACACGCCGCTCGCATCCGCGCTATGTTCAGTCTCTTTCTCAAGGATGGAAGAAAAGCCCACACCTTGCGTTCCGACGGCGTCTATCGCCGCGTAGACAAAAAAATTGACGCTTTTTCCAGCCAAGCGGAATTCTGCCGTCTAGCCCACAAGGCCGCACAAAAGACCTGGACCCTGGAACAGCGCCTCCAGCCCATGCAGCGGAAAGACACCTAGAAGAAGCAGAAAAGTTACGGGGAAATGAAATGTTAACAGGAGTAGAGGGAGTAAATGGAGGGCTCGACTGAGGGTTCGAAGGAATGTATTTTTATTTTTGTCTTCTCGTACCCTCACTCTACTCACTCTACTCCTGTTCAAAACATCGCACCCCGTAACCCTCCTGCGTCCCCTCCGATTCTCCGATTCTTGTTCAAAAATTCGTCCCCCTTTCTTTTGTTCCATTTTCCTGTCCCCAAGAACCGCGCAAGCGGTTTTTTCATTTTTTCCTTGCACCCAGCGGCGAAACATTGCAAAATAAGAGAGATATCAAAAAAGGAGGGCTGCTCTTGAAATCGATTCTTCTTGTCCGCCACGGGCAGGCCGAACACCATACCCGCGGACTAACCGGCGGTTGGACTGACGTCGATCTCACGCCAGTAGGCTGCCGCCAGATTGAGGCCCTTGCAAAACGCCTGGAGCCGCATTTTACAGGCCATGCTTTCGACCTCGTCGCCAGCGACTTAAAACGCGCCGTACAGACAGCCCAGATCCTCGGGCAGCCTTTCGGCCACTCCCTCACACAGCATCCAGGTCTGCGCGAAATGAACAATGGCATCGCCGCAGGCAAAACCGAGGCGGAAGCCCGCAAGCTGTCCTTGCCTAAAACAACCCCGATTCTCGATTGGCAGCATTACCCGGAAGGCGAGTCACGACGCCAGTTTTACAATCGCGTTGCCGCCGCCATGGAAGAGCTTACCGCCCGCCAGCGCCGCCCCCTGGTCATTGTGGCCCATAGAGGCACCATCATCAACATTCTCTGTTGGTGGCTGGGCTTAGGCGTCTCTGGCGCCGTTCATCACAATTTTTCCTTTGAAGTAGCCCCAGCCAGTTTAACGGTGCTGCGCTGCAACCGCTGGCACGAAAATGCCATCGAACGCCTTAATGACACCGCGCATCTGATCAGCGCCGGTTTTGGCGACAAAATTTTGTTGGATCTTTAAAAGAAGAAAGGTTGGATTACTATGTACCGTGTTGCAATCAGCTTTGGAAATGATTTGGGTTATGTTGAGTTCAATGAAGCCTCGCATGCCCTCTCCGTCGTCTTGCCGAACGAAGAAAAACGCCAAGCTACGGAAGCTTTTTTAGCACAACAGCACACCTTGAAACTTCCCCAGGAATCACTGACCGAGTTTGTTGAAGTCACCTTGCTGGCCTCGGAAAGCAAAGAAAATTTCCAGCGAATTTTGGGCTATTTATGGCAAGCTACCGGAGTTCATGTGGACTGGAGCCGCCCGGTAGAGTAACCCACAGCTTATCCACACTTATCCACACTTATCCACACACTTATCCACATTTTCAACAAAACGGTGGATAAGTCCCGTCTCAAAATGTTGAAAAGTCGGCTGAGCCCCCTGTTTTACACACTTTCATTGTGGATAAACCTGTGGATTTGTGCATTTCTCTGTGGATGAACATTTTTTCTGTTGACATCCCCTTCTCGTCGTGCTAATATAAATCTCGTCCATTAAACACATGACTCCGTAGCTCAGCTGGATAGAGCGTTTGACTACGAATCAAAAGGCCGCAGGTTCGAATCCTGCCGGGGTCACCATTGAAAATTAATCCTCCGACTTTGTCGGAGGATTTTTTTATGCTTGCGTAATTTTACCGCCTCACAGGCCGCCTCTATTTTTTCTCAGTTTTATCACCAGCAGCACAGGTCGGCCGCCTCTGAAAAACAGTTGTTGTTATTTTATTGTTTCTTGTTTTATGTAATCTAACAGCGGCCGCTCCGGACCAACCCGCAAAGGACCGCGCGCTCCCCCGAGATTATCACGAAATGAGTTGATTTCATGCATACAGGCTTTGTGTTCGGCCTCTTCTTTGTGGGTCTCCTCTTCAGCGTTCAGCAGCATATCCCGCTTCTTTATCCGCTTTTGCTGGGCCTGGCCGCCTTCACCGCTTTGGCGATGCGCCAGGGACATTCTTTACGGTCCTTAGGAAGTATGATGCTCGCAGGTTCACGCAAATCCTTGATTGTCATCAAAATCTTCGTGCTTATCGGCGTCATCACCGCTGTTTGGCGCTCTGCCGGCACCATCTCCACCATTGTCTACTACGGTATCGCCTGGATGCCTGGTGATTACTTCCTCCCAGGCGCTTTTCTCCTTTGCTCGCTGGTTTCCTTTCTCCTAGGCACTTCCTTCGGCACCGCCGGCACTATCGGCGTCGTGCTTATGGTGCTGGCGCAGAGCGGACATATGGACGTCTCCATGGCGGCCGGAGCCATCATCGCAGGGGCGTACTTTGGCGACCGTTCTTCGCCCATGTCCTCCAGCGCCAACTTAGTCGCCGTCCTTACCGGTACCAACCTTTACGATAACCTGAAAAACATGTTTCGCTCCGCTTGGATTCCTTTTTTCCTCTCCACGCTAGCCTACGTCTGGCTGTCCCAAAATCATCCGCTCCAATTTCAAGCGGACAGCATTTCTCAGGAAATCGCTGCTACTTTCAACCTATCCCCGTTTACGCTGCTGCCGGCTCTGGTCATTTTGATCCTAGGCGCTTGCCGCACCGACGTTAAGCTGGCCATGGGGGTCAGCATCCTCCTTGGCGTCTTCCTCAGCCTCTGGGTGCAGCAAGTCTCCGCTATGCAGCTGTTCCACTACGTCATTTGGGGCTACACTTCGGACCATACAGGTTTTTTTGCCGGCATCATCCAAGGGGGCGGACTTTTCTCCATGCTTAATGTCGCTTTGATCGTGCTTATCTCCTCCGCCTATGCCGGCATCTTCGCCGGTACAAACCTGCTGCAGAGTTTCGAAAACGCTTTAATGAAGTTGAGCCAGCGTACCAGTCCGTTTGCCTCCTTGCTGCTCTCCAGCCTGGGAACCGCCGCTTTTAGCTGCAACCAAACATTAGCTATTTTGCTTACCTACCAATTGGCGCACAAAACCTACGCCAGTTGCCGCCTCAGCGCGTCTCGCCTGGCGCTGGATCTAGAAAACTCGGTCGTGCTCCTCTCTGTGGTCATTCCCTGGAACATCGCCGGTGCTGTACCGGCCGCCGCGTTGGGCGCAGACGCCTCCTTCATTCCCTATGCTTTTTACCTCTTCCTGGTTCCCTTATGGTGGCTGTTAAAAACAAGAAATAAAGATTGAACAGGAGAATCGGAGAACCAGAGGGTTCGAAGGAGGGCACGATATTTTTGAACAAGAGTAGAGTGAGTAGAGTGAGGGTTCGAAAAGTAGACGTCGGTTGCCATGCCTTCCATGGTTTTCAGAGGAGACCGGCGATTATGCCATCCTTGGCATCGCCGGCATTAGGTACATCACGTACCGTCAAGCACATCACGTGCTGTCGCCGGTTCTCTTGTTCAATTCCCGCGGGGAGATTGCCGCGTCGCTGCACTCCTCGCAACGACATAATGAGCTAGCTAGACGGCGTCATTGCGAACGCAGTGAAGCAATCTCTTCGTGTGTTTTTAGAATAAAACCGTACCCCGTAACCCTCATTCGTACCCTCTCGCGACTCCCGCGACTCTTGTTCAATCTCCGTGCTCTCACAAGACCGCTTAGCGGTCTTTTTTATATGAGAAGCCTGATCATTCCACTTCCTGAGTCTGCTTTTCCTCACCCAGCATTTTTTCCAAGAACACGTCCAGCAGCACCGGATCAAACTGCAAGCCTCTGCCGCGGCGCAATTCCAGTTCCACTTGTTCGGCTTCCCGCGTTGCGCGGTAAACGCTAAAGTTCGTCATGGCGTCATAGGCGTCAACAATGGCCACAATCCGGCTTTCCAGCGGAATCTCCTCGCCTTTGAGCCCCCGGGGATAGCCTTTGCCATTCCACCATTCATGATGCGTACGGATCAGCTCGGCAATGCTCTCCAGCTCGGGAATGACCAGGGCAATGCGATAGCCGATTTCCGCATGACGCTGTATTTCTTGCCGCTCCGCTTCGGTCAGAGGCTCTTGTTTGGTCAACAACGGCTCCGGCAAGCCGATACGGCCAATCTCACGAAACTGCGCCAGCAAGATTACTTTTTCAACTTGTTCTTCTGTCAGGCCCATCTCCCGGGCCAGCTTTTCCGCCAACCTTTTTAGACGCTGCGAATGCCCGTTAGTTACAGACTCGTGAAGCTCAATCATTTTTAGCAACGCTTGAATGACTACGCCCCGCGTGCTTTGCTTGCGGAAATTCTTCTGGCGATACATAGCATCGTCCGCTTCACGCAGTAAATTATGCAGCTCATCGCCGCCAGGCACGCAGCATTCTTGATAGCGGCAGCCAAAGGAAATTTGCAGCGGCATCTGACCGCCATCCTGTTTTTGCGCTTCCGTTTGCAGCCGCTGGTACCAATTCCACAGGTCTTCTTCGCGGATGTCGATTAACAACGAAACAAATTCATCGCCGCCAGTCCGCACCGTAATGGCCGACTCCGGCAAAATTTTTCGGAACAAGTCAGCCGTCCGCCGCAAGAGCGCATCACCGGCTTCATGGCCCAAGGTATCATTGACAATCTTCAAGCCGTCCAAATCGCCGCAAATTATGCCAAACCCTTTCACGCCGCTTTGGGCGTATTCATTCAGTACAATCTCTAAAAACGTACGGTTATAGAGCCCTGTCAGCGCGTCATGCCAGCAATGGTACTGCATCTGTCCCTCTGCTTTTTGACGCTCTTTTAATTCTCCCTGCAGCGCTTGGTTCAGTTTGTCGATCTGATAGCGATCCTCTCGTAACCGTTCCAACATCTTTTCTATTTTTTCCGCAATCTGAGCCAGCTCATCATTGCCGCCGCTAGGAAGTTTAAACTGTTTTTCACTTCCAACATTGCGAATATCCGCCAAAAAATCCCCTAGCCGCCTGAGCCGTCTGGTCAAGAGCACATCCAAGCCATACACAGAAACAAACAAAGACATGATTAACACCGCAAGGCTCAACAAAAAGAAGTACTGATATTGATGATGCATCTCTTGGTATAAATGCCGCTCTATATCCAAACGCAGCACCATTCCATACTGACCGAAAATATCCTCCAGCGGCCAATACGCCCGAATTAGCCGTTCGTCTTTCTCCTCAAACCAAGCGCCCGCTATCTGCCCATAATGCTCCTGCAGCGTCTTATCTTGCTCCAAAACCAGCGACGCTTGCAGCATCTGTGAAAATTCCTTCAGCAAATCCGCATCCACCGCTTGAAACATCACCAAATAACCAGCACTAGGCCCTCGTTTATCGCTGTGCAAAATTTGCTGCGCCGCAACTAACACCGGTCGCCCATTTAAGATGGCTAAGCCTTTAACGCTCTCTCCTCGGCGCAATTGTTCCTGTAGATCCGGAGAGGCCGCTAACCGCGTCTCCCAGTCTTCTTCAAAGCGCAGCCTCTCTTTTTCTTCC
>NZ_JAQUZF010000183.1:0-3524 GCF_028691475.1 Anaeromusa sp. | reverse complement strand
TTTTGAAAAAATCAAGTCCCAAATTGATTTTTCTTCACTAATTTTCCGCTCTATGTTGGGAGGTAAAATAAAAAGACCTCATTACGAGGCCTGTAAATTCAAGGGTTTTGAGTTTGTGAGAACACTCCATATTTATAAAGAGAGGCTGGGGATGAGTGTGGTACAGAGATTTTTTTCGAGTAACTTGCTGTTAAGGGGAGTGCTGATAGTTTGGGTGCTTTTTTTCAGCTGGGCCTATGGGGAAGCTGCTGCTCTGCCAGTACTGGGAGAAACGAAAGCAACAGTGGAAGCGCAATACGGTTCTGCTTATGTGGTGCAAGAAGACACACTTCATTTTCGCGGAGGTGAAGAATGGCAAGAAATCATTTCCAAGAAGCCTTCTCTAGCGAAAGCCTATGGATATGCTAGTGTGATGCAAGGGAAAAAGGGAACTCTGTGGGTGGAGTATAATGCAGATGAGCGCGTAAAAAAAGAGACGTTGCTGTTGGAAGAGAATTTGAAGATTCGCCATTTGGGACAGTATTTCCCGGAGTTGCAGGCGGCTCTTACGGGAACAGACAGCCTGGCAGCTATTCTTGAGAGTTACCCGCGGGCACAGTTGGCTGTTCGGATTGGTAAAAACGCGCAGGCGGAGCGATGGGTTCGCTTTTTTGTTGCTGGCGATGGAAAAAACCATATCAATATGCACACGGAAGTGAAAGGTTTTGAAATTACGGATATTCCTTGCGAACCGGGCGAAGTGAAAGCGCCGACCGAAGGAGCGTGGCTTAAAAGCGACAATTACTTTTTGCCGCAACTGTATTTTTCGGAGCCGCTGGTTCTGCGAAAAAAGACAGAGCTGATTGTCGTTCATCACGCGGCGATGCCGCTCACGACGACGCGCGAAGATATTCAAGACTTGCATTTAACCAATGGTTGGGCCGGCATAGGTTACCATAAGCTGGTATTTGCCGACGGGAATGCGGCCGAAGGGAGACCGGAGAACGTGGTCGGCGCGCATGCTCTTGGAGTTAATCAGCGCAGTCTGGGTATTGTGCTGGTTGGAGACTTCAGCAAGGAACGTCCAGTGTTAGCGCAGCTCCAGGGCGCGGCGAATTTGACGCGGGAATTGATGGAGAAATATCACGTTACGCTGGAAAACGTGAAGCCTCATCGCGCAGTGACGGAGGGAACCGATTGTCCCGGCGCGGCGTTTCCGTGGCAGGAATTTGTCAATCTCATTGCGTCGGCCGGGAAGTAAGGGTAATGTCTTTCATGTATTTCGCGGTTCGTTTTATGAATTCTGGTATATCAAAAAGAGAGCTGCGCCGTGGCACAGCTCTCTTTTTCCTGGTTTTCTTGCAACTTATTTCACTACAACTACAGGCATTTTAGCATGGGTCACAAGCTCGTGCGCTACGCTGCCCAAAAGCAGGCCTTTAAAGCCGCCGGCACCGCGCGTGCCGGTTACCAGCAAGTCGGCCTTGCTTTCCATACTGTAATCGAGCAGGGTTTCGACGATATTGCCGTTGAGAACATGAGTGGTAAACTCCTTGCCGCAGGCCGCCCACTCCTGGCGTAGCTCTTTCAATTTTTCCTCCCGCATGGCTTGCTGGTCTTGGTGAAAGGCGGTTACTTCCAGCGGGAATGCTTCGGGAATGGAATAGTTTGCAATGGGTTCCACCACGGTAACAACTTCAATGGAGGCAGTTCCGGCTTCATAGGAATTTAACGCCCACTCCAGAGCTTTGCGGCTATGCTTGGAACCGTCAAAAGCAACCAGGATTTTTTTTGCCGGCATAGTTAGACCCTCCTTGCAATTTATTTCCTATATTCTAAATTATATGACATTGCGACGGGTAAGGGAAGACAAAAAACATTTTCTGCTTTGAGAGGCTGAGATAGGAGGAGCGGCAAGGATTTGTGGGTAACGAACCGCGAAATACACGAAAGACGCGAAAGGGATTTTTAAAAAATAGAGCCTTTTTGGGCGAGCTGTTCGATAACTTCTTGAATCGCAGCCTGCACTTTTTTGTACTCGATTTCTTTCCAGGACTTCAGCAACGGAATAAATCGCGCATTGCCATTTTCCTCGATTTTGTCGAGAAGGAGAAAAATCATGCCGCGATTGCGGTCCTTTAATTCCTGCACAATGCTGTAATCATTGCAGTCCAGCAGGGTAGTAAGCTGCTGAAACAGTTCTTCAGCGTAAGTTTCCCGTTCAATTTCCCAGCCGAATTCCGAGAAAATAAGCAGTGGCAGTTTACCGTTATACTGGATTTCCAGATATCCCTTCTTGATTGTCCAGTCAATGCGGTTGGTTATTTCCGGCAGCGTTAGCTCCTGGTAATAGCCGTAAACAGGGCATTGGTCCAACTCGTGTTCCAGAATCTTCTTGTCTTTGGAGCCTTTGAGAATTTTTGCCAACAGGCTGCGGCCGCCAGTGCCGATCAACTCATCCGCAGCTCGGAGAATGGCTTTTATTTCTTCCTCGGAAAGCTGGCGTATATTTCCGTGATCTAGTTCATAGCGGATTCTTGATCTTCTTCTGTCCATGCTATGCCATCCCTTCTATGTGCAAATGTAGTTTCTTTTAAATTATATGACAGTATGGCAGGAAGAAAAACCTAAAAACGCAATTTATTACAAGAAATAATTCCTGTATTTGCCAAAGCGAAGGATGTATTGTACTGTTAAGGAAAATGCAAAAAATAAAGGAGCTGGAAAAATGAGAGACTGGCAACGCTGCTTGGTGCGCAGCTTCTGCGGGATGTTTTTGATTATGGCGCTGTTGGCGGCGCTTCCGACGCAAGGTGTGGTCGCTGCGGCCTCCTTAGAGTTAATCAACAATAAAGAAGACACACTAAAGGTGACCTATACGGCTTGGGACGCTGTGCGAAACAGTAATTCTACCAAAGGCTGGGTAGTTCTAAAACCGTATACGTCCGCAACAGTTACGATTGACCATTATGGCAATTGGGAACAAGTGCTCTGGCTGTACGCTTTTTCGCGAAGCCGCGTTTGGCAGGGCGATCCGACTGCTAACCTTTCCGATCCGGATCTCAGCTTCTTCGTTAATCCAGCCATGAATTTTCAGTACTATGGTAAAGGCGGCCAATATGCCGGACAAAAAGGCTGGGAAGAAGTTACTTTCTTTTCCATCTCTGAAAACGGCGCGCATGGACAGTTTACGTATACCTTTGAATAAAAGAATCAGCCCCAACTGTTGTTGGGGCTGATTCTCTTAAAATCCTTGTTCCGACGGGGCTTTGTGCGGGCCGTCAGGAATCATACCGCGGTGATGGGCTCCGGGGTGTTCGCCAGGATGGGCTTTTTGCCAGTCCATACGTTCTTGCATGCGCTTGAGGTGTTGGTCTGCCCAGTCTTGGGATATAAGGCCTTTGGCTACTTCTTCTTTGATGAATTCTTTTTGCAGCTCCATCATTTTTTCATGATGCTTTTGCATATCTTGTTGGAACTGTGCACGCTGTTCGGCGGTCCAGTTTACGCTGTCCATCATGCAGGGGCGTTCCATGCGGGACCCT
>NZ_JAQUZF010000055.1:0-16736 GCF_028691475.1 Anaeromusa sp. | reverse complement strand
TGATGGCTTGAACACTCATCAGTATAGCAGCTGGTGAATTTCTTTTTGTTTAACTTTTTATCTCCACCCGTTTAACGGGTGGTTTTTTGTTTCCGACGTTCCGTCGTCAACACGCTGAAGCGCATAAAAAGATACGGCCGAGGGTGCCGATGATGTTGCCGGGACGATGAGTTCCGTGCGTTTAAAAGGGGAAGCGGATCTGGGAAAAGGATGGTCCTTGTATGCTCGCTTTGGGGCGCAGCATGCTACCCAGCCAGGGCTGGCGGATTACAACACGGATTCCGCCGTATACGGCGATAAAAAATCCGTAATGACCATTGATCAATTCGGCTTTACGCGTCAAGCGGGGGATATGCTGCTGAAAATAGGGCGTCAAGATGTGACCGTGGGTACGACGGCTCTTTTGTATAGCCGTTCGGAATCGAACATAGGCAAACGCGCTTTTGTAGATGGTATAACGGCGACTGGAACCATGGGCGAGGTGGATGTTACAGCTGCTTTTGTTCAGGAAGATGATGCTGGAGAGCAGGATAATCGAGTTTACGCCATTCGTACGGGCTTTCAAAAAGAGAAACCCTTTCAATGGGGCATGACGTTGGGCCGTTACCAAGATAGCTCGGCAGGCAGCACCAATCATTGGGCGCTTGATGGGACGTATACGGCTGGAAAGCATACGTGGACGGCGGAATATACGCAGTCTAACCGCAGCAACGATAATCGGGCGTATGCGGTAACTTGGGAGTATGGTTTCGACGATAAGACCGCGGTGTATCTTACCGGTTTCCGGGTGGAAACAAACGGAGATATGGGACAACAAAGCGATTTTGACAACAACAATCGCGGTTTATACTATGGAATTAAACATCAGCTAAGCAAAAATAACTCTTTGGAGCTGGTTTACAAAGACCAAAAAGCGCTTGATAGCGGGCAAAAAAATACCAAATTAGAAGCTACTTTTACGCAGAGCTTTTAACCCTTGCAGGCAAAAAGCCAAGACTAGTTGGGACCTCCCAGCGGCTCTTGGCTTTTTTGATATGCCAGATTATAACTATGTAAATTCCCATCCTATCGTTACCTTATACTGTGCGTTGACTTTTAAAACTTATTTTGCTAAGGTTATAACGATAATTACGCAGGCGCTTTTAGAGAGGAGACCGGCATGCTGCAGCTGATTAACACTTCCAGCTATGTTGACGATTGTGCAATGTGGCGCAGTTGGGGCGGCGGTCTGGAAGGATTCCTGGCGGACCATGGCTTAGATGGGGTTGAGGCCTATTTGGGCGATGACTGGGACGAGGCGCAGCTGTCTGCACGGCATATTTGCGGGGTGCATTTGCGCTTTTGGCCGGCATGGCTTGATTTCTGGCGTGGCGACGAAGCGGAAGTGCTGCGGCAGTTTGGCAGCTGGGAAAATGCCAGGCTGTATTACGGTGCAGATACTCCAACAGGGTGGCTGGCGGTTTGGCGGCGCAATTTGGCGCAGGCCGTAGCCGCAGGCGCTCGTTATGTCGTTCTTCATGTGGCCCATGTGCGACAGGAAGAAACCGGTCATTGGCGCTTTTCCGCTAGCGATGAAGAGGTTGTAACTGCAACGCTGGAGTTGGTGCGCTTATTGGTGCAGGAACTGCCTGCGTCGGTAGCTCTTTTATTCGAAAATCTTTGGTGGCCCGGCTTGCGGCTGACCCAGCCGCGTATGGCGGCATTGCTCTTTGATGGTTTAGGGCGGGCTAATGCTGGCATTATGCTGGATACAGGCCATTTAATGAATACTTGCCAAGAACTGCGCAACGAGCAAGAAGCAGTCGATTATGTGCTGCGTACCGTTGACGCGCTGGGAATCTATGCATCCCGGGTGAGAGGGCTGCATTTGCATGTATCCTTGTCTGGCGAGTATGTGCGTCACAGTAGACGCCGGGATATGAAAGTCAGCGATGTGGAAACCCTCTGGAAGCACGTGTCGGCCATTGATCAGCATCAGCCTTTTGGCAGCAAAGAAGCCGCACGGCTGGTGCAGCGCATTGGTCCGGCGTATACGGTGCACGAGTTTATCTATTCATCATTAGAAGAAGTATCGAAGAAAGTAACTTGCCAGCAAGCGGCTTTAGCCGCTGGCGGCTTGGGCGAACTTCCCTGGAAGCAGCGGGGTTGGTCGGCTCGAATGCGAGCGTCCGGCGCCGGGGTGCGTTAAATGATAGTTAGAGGCTTTGAGGAGCAAATTGATGAATCACCGGGAATTTTTTAATCGAATGGCCCCGCAGTGGGATGAACAAGTGCGTCATGACGCCTGCAAGCTGTCGCGTATTGTGACGGCGTTGTCTTTGCAGCCGGGAGAGCGCGTGCTGGATATTGGCACAGGTACAGGAGTTATGCTGCCGTATTTGCGGCAGGCCTTGGGCATGCTGGGGGAGCTGACGGCCATTGACGTGGCGGAGGAAATGCTGGCCCGGGCTAGGGCGAAACACAGTGAATTGGCCTTGTTTTTGCAGGCGGACGCTTCCTTGCTGCCGCAGGCGGAAAACAGTGTGGATGCGATCCTTTGTTATTCCGTATTTCCGCATTTTGAACAGCCGCAGGCGGTGTTGAGCGAATTTGCCAGAGTGCTTCGCGCCGGCGGGCGCTTGGTGGTGGCCCATGGCGAAAGCCGGGCGGCCATTAATGCGCTGCATGAAGGCTTGGAGACGGTGGCGCAAGACGTGTTGCCCGAAGCGGCGGTGCTGCGTGCCTGGGGCGAAGAAGCCGGCTTTATTGTCGAAGTAGTAGCCGATGATGAGGAACTTTTTATCCTTTTTTTCCGTAAAGAATAACAGAAGAATTATAAGATAAGCCGGAGATTTTGAACAAGAGAACCAGAGTCAAGAGAGGGCATGAAGGAGGATTTTCTTCTTCCGTAGTGCCCTCGTTTTTGCGTTCTGCGGACTTGCTTCAAAAAGTATCAAATACAATCACGGCCACCGTAGCCTCATTCGTTCCCTCACTTTACTCCCTCTCCTCTTGTTAAAAACCGTACCTCGTACCCTCCGGTTCTCCGATTCTCTTGTTCAATCCTATCCCGTCGAGCTTTCCTATTACTCTTGTTCAAAAAAGGAATTTGCCTTGTCGTTGTCCAATATAGAACTAACAGTATTTTCCGACGTTTCATGAAGGGGGCGGGATTATGCAGATTTTCGGTAAAATGGCGCGCGGCCAGTATGAACAGCTTGTGTTTTGTCATGAGCCCCAATCCGGCTTGAAAGCCATTATTTGTATTCACGACACAACCTTGGGGCCAGGGCTGGGCGGCACGCGCATGTGGCCGTATGAGCACGAAGAAGACGCGATTCAGGATGCCCTGCGTCTGGCAAGGGGCATGACGTATAAGAATGCCGCTGCGGGCTTGAATTTGGGAGGCGCTAAGGCCGTCATTATTGGCGATCCGGCAAAAGACAAGAGCGAAGCCTTGTGGCGGGCGTTTGGCAGGTTTGTACAGACCTTAGGAGGGCGATATATTACGGCGGAAGATGTGGGAACCTCTCCGGCGGATATGGAATTTATTCACATGGAAACGAATTCGGTAGTAGGTCTCAAGAGTCGCGGTTCCAGCGGTGATCCTTCGCCGTTGACGGCGTTGGGCGTTTACCGGGGGATGCTGGCCTGCGCTAAAGAGATTTGGGGTCAAGAAAGCCTGCGCGGCAAGACCGTGGCCGTGCAAGGGCTGGGGCATGTAGGGGCGGCGCTATGCGATATTTTGCATAAGGAAGGCTGCCAATTAGTTGTAAGCGATGTGAAGGAAGAGCGGGTTCGGGGTGTTGTCGAAAAGACCGGGGCCCAAGCAGTGGCGGCGGAAGTTATTTATGATGTAGATTGTGATATTTTTGCTCCCTGCGCTCTTGGCGGCGTTTTAAACGAACGGACCATAGAACGTCTGCGCTGCCGGGTGGTGGCGGGAGCTGCCAATAATCAGCTGCAGGAAGCGCACCATGGCGAGCTATTGCAGCAGAAGGGCATTTTATATGCTCCGGATTTTATCATCAATGCCGGCGGCGTCATTAATGTTTACGACGAGCTGCAGCCAGGCGGCTATCATCGGGACCGAGCTACGCGCCGTGTGGAAACCATTTATGAAAATATGGGGCGTGTTTTGGCGATGGCTCGTAAAGAAAAATTGCCGCCTCACAAGGCGGCGGAACGGGTGGCAGAGGAACGTTTGCGCCAGATGCGCAACTTGTTGAAGCTGCGCTGTTAAGCGGGCAAATCTTAAAAGCCACCGACAGCTAAGCGCTGTCGGTGGCTTTTTTAGCTGTGTGTTCTTCAATGGGGTTCTGTATCGCGATGTTTGTTGGCGTACATTTGTTGGTCCGCTTGCTGGATCAGCTGTTGAGGATTTAAAGAGCCAGCTGCATCGTAGGAGGAGCCGACCGATAGACCGAAATGGCCATAATTCCAACGATGGCTGACCTTTTTAGCTTCCTCAAGAAGGTTCTGGCACTTTTGAGAGATAAGTTCCTGGTTGACGTGAGGGAGCAGGATCAGAAACTCATCGCCGCCAAAGCGGATGATCACATCATCTTGGCGGAAGCAGCGACGCAGAATAGACGCCGCTTCCATAATGGCTAAATCGCCGGCGGCATGTCCTAAGGAGTCATTTGTTTTTTTCAAGCGATCCAGGTCGCAGAGAATGACTCCCAGAGAAAATGGGGCGGGAGCGCTTTTCATTTTTGCGAGCATATCTTCTAAATAAGCGCGATTGCCCAGACCTGTGAGAGCATCATGGAACCCCAGGTAGCGTAAGCGTTCTTCCTTAGCGAGCTGCGCGGAAACGTCGCGAGCTACAAAGAGAATGATGCAATGCTCTAGACTGCGCGAGGTAGAGCCGCTTCGCTCTAGGTATATCTGAGAGCCGTCTTTGTGTAAATATACTTTGGTCTCGCGGGGGATGGGGCCGTCATTAGGAATCGTAGTGTAAAAATGTTCCATTTCACTGGTAGGATGCACAGTAGTATCAATGAAAGAGAGAATAGGCTTGCCGAGGATTTCCTGGCGAGTATAGCCAAGAAGCTGAGCAAACTGATCATTGGCGTCTATAATGATTTTAGTATCCCGATCAACTTGGAAGACGGCGTCAGGCAGCAAGGCGAGCAGTTGTTCATAGCGACTTTGGCTTTCTTGCAGTTCGGATTCGGCTTGGCTGCGCTCTTGGGTTTCCTTGGCCAAAGAGGCGGCTAACGAGGTGCTGCGAATGCTTGCTGCGGCGAGGTCGGCCAAATGTTTAGCCGCTTGTATTTCTTCCGGAGAAAATTGCTGGCTAGAAGCAGAGGCGAAAAAGAGCAAGGCTCCTATGGTGCTCTCTTCCAGACGAAGTGGCACGGCTAGGGCTGCGCCTAACGCAGAAAGGGCGGGATGTCGTTTGGGCCAAGTCGTGTAGTTTTCAATGTAAATGGCGTCTTGGCTTTGCAGAATCAATTGCGTCAAACCGCAGGCATCCGAAGAGGTTTGTCCTTCCAGAAACTGTAGCTTGCCGTGAGAAGCCATAAAGGTAGGCACAGAAAGTCCGGACTTTTTTTCGTCTAACACAAGCAGGCTGTCGGCGACGCCCATGAACGCAGTCGCTTTGTCTAAAATAATATCCAAAAGTTCATGCGGTGCATAGGGCTTCAGAAGGCCCAACGCTACTTCGTGCAAATCCGCCAGCAAGCGGTTGCGCAAAAGCAGACGTTCTTCGGCAAGACGTTTTTCGTGGATATCTCGGAGCGTGCCGAGAATGTGCAAGGGCTGTCCGGTTTCGTTGCGAAAAACTAAGCCGCGGCTGCGAACCCAGCGCCAGGTCCCATCTTTGGCCAGCATGCGATAGTCGCAATGAAAATAAGGCCGTCTGTTTGTCAGGTGCTCTGCAAGCTGTTGATAAAAACGGGAGTGGTCTGCTGGATGAATGTATTGCCGCATAGTATCTAAATCGATAGCTAATTCGCCAGGCGCGTAGCCGAGCAGCGTTTGGCTGCGGCGGGATAAGTAGCCTTGCTGGAGTTGTAGATCCCACTCCCAGAACCCGTCTTCGGAGGTAGTGGAAATAAGTTTCCATTGCTCTTCGCGGTGGGCAAGGCGTTCTTGCAGGCGGCGTTCTTCCGTGAGATTCAACAAAAATAAGCAAATCGAGTCGCTGCCTTCAGGACGTACGACAGAGGTTTGGAAAAAAGAAAGTTCTTGAGGCTGGAGTTCAAGGCGAAGCTCACAATGCAAGGGGATGCCTGGAGCTTGGAACGCGGCGGCGAGAATGTGCAGCAGCGGGCGGCGGTCTTGGGAACATACTAATTGCCAAAGGCGGCTGCGGCTTTGAAGAAGGCCATAGGCATGGAGCTGTTCTTGTAAATTGCGGTTAACCCAAAGTCGGTTTTTGGTTAGTACGAGGGCATTGGCAGGCGTTGCGTGCAAGAGTTGACGGTATAAAAGAGGAATTTCGAAGGCTGAAGAATTTTTTGCGTTGGAAGCATAGGACGAAAAGCTCATAATAGTCTCCTTAGACCGCGAAAAACAGGACAAAATATATATGTTTTATTCGGCTTTAAGGACTGGAATCCTGCTGGAAGTTGCTGCCTTTTTGTGAAAAATAGCAAGGACTTTGGGCAATTGCAATTTGGCATGTACATCCGTGAAAAATCATGGGAAAATATATAGCAAGATGTTCTTTGAGCATGGGTGTGATTGAAAGAGAGAATGGGGGGGCATGATGAAGGAACGGCAAGGTTTGGTGATGGTGCATACCGGCAATGGCAAAGGCAAGACGACGGCGGCGTTGGGACTGGCTTTTCGCGCTTGGGGTCAAGGACTGCGCATTTTGGTGCTGCAATTCATTAAAGGAAACTGGAAATACGGCGAGCTTAAGACGGCGGAAGCCTTAGCGCCGCGGCTGATTATCCGTCCTTTGGGAGAAGGATTTGTACAGCGGACGCAAGAGCAGCGCGAGGAAAAAGAAGCCCATCAAGCGGCTGCGGCGGAGGCGTTGAAGGAAGCGAAAGACGCCCTGACGTCAGGGGAATGGGACATGGTTATTTTGGATGAGATCAATTACGCGGTTCACTTTGGCCTTGTCTCTGTGGAACAGGTGCTGGATTTGGTGGAAGCCAAACCTCCGACAGTGCATTTGGTTTTGACTGGCCGCAACGCCCGGGAGGAATTGATCGAAAAAGCCGACTTGGTAACGGAAATGCGAGAAATCAAGCATCCCTATCAAAAAGGAATCAAAGCTCAGCAAGGCATTGAATTTTAGAAAGAGACCAGGGGATAAACACAGAAAATGATATTTTAAACAAGAGTACGACGGCGCCGGACGCGCCTAGGGTCGGTTGTGACATGGATGGCGTAGCAACCGACGTCCACTGTTTAATCGGAGGGAACAACCGAGGGCTACGGAGATATGAATATATGAAAAATGACCGTCTAAGTAGCCATTTTGACTGCTTAGACGGTCATTTTATAGAGTGAACTGGGAATTTGCTCGTACCCTCCCTCTACTCACTCTACTCCTGTTAAATAAAAATCCCTCAGTCGTACCCTCACGTGACTCCGGTTCTCCTGTTCAATCCTGTTTCACACTTACAGCTTGCTTGTAGGCAGCGGTTCGCTTTCAATGCGGATGGCATCGCCGTTTTTGACAGGCGTAGTGAGCTCCGCTTCGCAGTTGTTGCACAAAATGTTGATTTTCCCCAACGGCAGCTTCATGGCGTCAAATTCCGCCGCTAAGAGGACGTCGCTGATGATGGGGGTGAGCGCTTCAGTCAGCTGGAATTCAATATGGCTACCGTCGGGAGCGTCTTCGCCCGGTTGAGCCGCACGGCCGTCCACATGAAGACGCAGGCGGCAGGTGGGAACCTTGCAGGCAGCGCCGTTAAACTGCACTTGGATGTGAGTAGAAGTATCGCGAAGCCCCAGGACGTCCTCCAGCTTAGGCGTCTGTTTGGCGACTATACGGATAACGGCGCCGTCGGATACTTGGGTCTCCAACGTGGCTGCGTCTGGACCGACGAAAAATTCCGGCCAGACCGTGTAGGTGCGTTCCTGGCCGTTGATGAAATAGCGAAAATGGAAGTCGTTTTCTTCATGACCGGCTTGTTTTAGTACCTGACGCAGGGTGGGCGGGAACGAATAGGCGACGACATCCCGGTCTTTGAGCACGGTCTGTACGGAAGCCGGTTCTTGATTGATGGTGACAACCGGTTGGAAAATATGGCTCCGTCCGTTGATGCTGCAGGATAACTCGGAGGGCAAATCAGCCAAGTCCGCCAGCGTGACCTGCGGCGTGGAGCCGATGGCGCCGGCAATGGCTGTCAAAGTATCTTCGTCATGCAGCAAATCCGAAACGGTGGCCGGTTGTCCGTTGAGCGCCAAGGTTCCCGGAGCGCCGGCGCTGCCGGGAAGAAAATGCTTTTGACCGTTGGCGGTAACCGTGATGCCCAGCCCTGGACGGCCTTTGAGGGCGCGGATATCGAAGCCGGCTACAAGCAAAGCGTCGGCGACGGTCAGCTGTCCCAGGTTGAAAAGGCGCAGAGGCCGATCGTTTAAAGTTACATGTACGAAATGCAGCAAATTGCCGGAAGCCAGCTTGAGAATGCCCAAGGGGGTAATCGCATCCGGCGCATGCAGCGCTTCGGGAATGTCCATGATTTCCTGGACCATGTCGGGCCGCCGAATGGCGACGCGGGCTGGCGGCATGTTCAGGGCTTGCGCCAGCGCTTGCGGCAGTTGAGGGGTCAGCGAGCCGCCGCCTACGAGCAGTACGGCTTGCGGCGGTTCAGCATTCAGTTCTAATATTTGAGCGGCAATATCGTTAGCCAGCTGGGTGACCTGCGGCAAAATAGCCTCGGTGATTTGGGCGGACGGCAGTACCTGTTCTAAGCCCAAAATATCCTGGAAACGAACTTCTTTTTGTTCGTTTAAGGAACGCTTGACTTCTTCAGCGACATTGAAATCAAGCAAGTATTGTTGGGAGATGGCTTCGGTGATTTCATCTCCTGCCGAAGGAACCATGCCATAACCGATAACTGTGCCGTCTCGGGTGATGGCAACGTCCGAGGTACCGGCGCCGACATCGACAAGGGTAAGATTAAGATGGCGCATGGTAGGCGGAATCAAAACATTGATGGCGGCGATAGGCTCCAGCGTAAGGGTGGCAATTTCCATGCCCGCCTGCTGTACGGCGGTCTGCATCGAATCGATAACTTGGCGAGGCAGGAAGGTGGCGATAAGCTCTACGCGGGCGTTCTTGCCGGTTTGTCCGACCAAAGAAGACAGCTGGGTGTCGTCCAAACTGTAATGCAGGACGCTGTAACCGACGCAATAGTAGTCCGTGGGATCTTTGACGGTTTTTGAGGTGGATAATTGCTGCTGCGCCGTTTGGATGGCGGCGAGTTCCAAGGTCCGCACGTCATCTGTGCTGAGCGGGCCTTTAAGATTGGTCTCAATTTCGGCTTCCGAGCGGATGGTGCACAAAGCGCGTCCGGCAGCTGCGATGGACACTTGCGTCAACGTGCCGTAGCTTTCTTCCAGACGTTCTTTGACGGAAGCCAAAATGCGGCTTACTTCCTGCACGTCATGGATTTGACCGTCCATCATGGAACGTGTGTGATGTTCCTGGCGTTCATACCCCAAAATGCGTGTGTGGAGGCCTTCACGTTCGCCTACCAGACCGACGACGCTGCGTGTGCCGATGTCTAGAGCGAAAAGTCTGGGCCGTTCCTTATTTTCCATGAAACCATCCTCCGCTTTTTGTTATAGGCTGCTGCGCTGCAAGGCGACAGGCCAGTGCTCCCATGAATTGGGAGATGTTTTTCCAGTGTGATTTTGTTACAATAATAAAAGGAAGATCTTGCGCGGCCACGCTAAAATAAGGCAGCGTTGCGGCAAGACTGTCTTTCTATCAGTATACGCGAGGTTGCGCGGCTTTTCCAGTTGTTTTCAGAAAAGAATGCAAGGTAGCCGGAAGCGCCGGGCTATAGGATTGTAGGAGCTGAAAGGACGTTGCAGATATGGGTAATACACAGCTACAAGTGGTAATTGACAGTACGGCGATGGTCGATAAGGAATGGTTGGGGCAGCATGAAAATTTGCATGTGGTACCCTTGTCAGTGCGAATCGGAGAGCAGGAGTGGCTGGATACAGATATAAGCGGCGCGGAGTTGTTCCAAAGAGCCAGTGCGGCGAAGGAAATGCCGAAGACGTCGCAGCCGGCGCAGGGGCAGTTTATCCAATTGTTTCAAGAATTGACCGCCCAAGGGCAGGAAGTGGTTTGTATTCTTTTGTCCGGAGGCTTGAGCGGTACCGCCAGTACGGCGCGCATGGCCGCAGCCCAGGTGGACCCCAGACTCATTAGGGTCATTGATTCCGGCACGACGGCTCTTGGCTTGGTGCAGATGGCTAAAGCCGCGTTAGAAGCGGCAGAGGCGGGGAAAAGCTTGGCCGATGTGGTGCGTCTCTTGGACGCCATGGTGCGGCGCACGCATACCGTGTTTATTCCAGGAACGTTGGAATACTTACATAAAGGAGGCCGGATTGGCGGTGCGGCCAGGTTGTTCGGCGGTATTTTGCAGCTGCGGCCTCTTTTATATCTCCAAAACGGCAAAGTACAGGTTTTAGACAAGGTGCGTACGCAAAAACGGGCCCTCGAGCGGGCCATGCAGGACATTCGGATTTTAAAGCGGCCGGCTTATGTTGGCGTGGGTCATGTGGATAATCAGGAATTGGCGGTTCAGACGGCGGCGCAGGTGAAAGAGGCCCAGCCGGAAGCGCAAGTGGAAGTGTTTTTAATCAGTCCGGTCATTGGCGCGCATACCGGACCAGGGCTGATTGGCTTTATTTATCAAGAGAACTTGGAGGAGGCGCCAGCGCATGACGGGACGAATTAGCGGAGCTGATTTTCGGCGCATGATTCTGGGCGCCTATGACGCTTTTTTGCGCAACTACGAAGAAATTAACAATTTGAATGTATTTCCGGTGCCGGACGGCGATACGGGAACGAATATGCTGCTGACGCTAGGGGCGGCGTCTAGAGGGCTTCAAGAAGCTGCGGACGGCGGTATTGGCACGTTGGCCAAACGGACGGCGGACAGTGCGATCATGGGCGCCAGAGGCAATTCCGGCGTTATCTTGGCGCAATTGTTTCGCGGCATCGCCCGCGGCTTGGCGGGGAAAGAAGAAGCTTCCTCTTGTGAAATCGGCAAGGCCTTTCAATACGGGGTTTTGTATGCCTATCGGGCAGTAGCGCAGCCTGTGGAAGGCACGATTTTGACGGTGGCCAAAGGCGTGGCGCGCGGCGCTAGGCGTGCGGTGAGAGAAGAGCGGTCTTTTAGCGAAGTGTTGGCGGCGGCGCTGCAGGTGGGGGAAGAGGAATTGGCTAAAACGCCGTTGCTCTTGAAAGCCTTGCGGGATGCCGGCGTTGTTGACGCCGGCGGCAAGGGACTGCTGGTTTTTCTGCAGGGCTGCGCCGAAGGCTTGCGCGGCGAAGTGACGGCGCCGGAAGGAAGTTCTTTCTTGCGCTTGACCCCTAAACCGTCCCTGAGCGGGGAGACGGCAAATCTAGCGCATCCGTATTGTACGGAGTTTTTAGTCAAGAAGAGCCGCGTCAGCGGCGGGGAAGCGCGTCAGGCTCTGCAAAACTTAGGCGAATCCCTGATCTTGGCGGAAGGGGACGAGCTCCTCAAGGTGCATATTCATACGGCGCATCCGGGACAGGTTTTGGAAATGGCACTGACCTGGGGCTCGTTGCATGACATCAAAATTGACAATATGGCGGACCAGCATCAAGAACGCCTGCATACGGCGGCGCGGCCGCAAGTGCCGCTGGCGGTGCTTGCGGTATCGCCGGGCGAAGGGTTGAGCGCCATGCTGCGTCAGCTGGGAGCTTCCGCCATTGTTAGCGGCGGGCAGACGATGAATCCCCCGGTGGAAGAATTTATCGCCGCCATTCACAGCGGCGATGCAGAGCGCTACATTATTCTGCCGAACAACAAGAATATTGTGCTGGCGGCCAAGCAAGTGAAAAAGTTGTTGGGCGACCGTGTGGAAGTGGTGCCGACAATTGACGTGCAGCAAGGGCTGGCGGCGCTGTTGGCTTTTCAGCCGGAGGCTTCGTTAGAAGACAATGTGGGCTGGATGGAAGCGCGGCGGCAAGAAGTTGTTTCCGGCAGCGTGACTAAAGCCGTGCGGGATAGCGTGGTGGACGGTCAGCCGGTTAAGGCCGGTCATTTTCTTGGGATCAAAGCAGGAAAAGTGGCGGCCCAAGGGGAATGTATCGCAAAGGTGCTTTTGACGTTGTTGCAGCAGCTGGTATCCGAGTCGGCTGAGGTGGCGACCTTGTATTACGGCAGTGAACTGACGGTCAGCGAGGCGGAGAAATTAGCGGCGCAAATGCGCGAAGCGTTCCCGGAGCTGACGGTAGAATTATATGACGGAGGCCAGCCCTTGTATCCGTTGCTGGTTAGTGTGGAATAAAATGAGCGATACACAAAACCGAGATTGGAGCCATGATTTGGCCTGGTCAGGCCCGCCGCCAGGAGGCGGCAGCGCTGCCGCCGCGGGGGCGGCCTTGGCGTTAGGGATTTTGATCATGCTGTCCCGTGCGGCTGCGGCAAAGACCGAGCAACTAGAAGCTTGGCGCAAGCAGGCGCTGGTAGTAGCGACAGCGGATGAAGCCGTACTGCAGCGTATTTTGCAGGTGTTTTCCAGCGGCGATGTCTTGGGACAAGCGGAAATTTTGGGGGCTGTGCAACCGTTGTTGCAGCTTCTGGATATAGCAGCGCAGGCGTTGGAGGCGGCAAGTAAGCTGAAGCCGCAGCTGGCGGCGCATATGCAGTGCGATTTGGAAGTAGCCATTTGGCAATTGGCGGCAGCTTTGCGCGGCGGCGCTGCGATTATTGCTTTGAATTTGTCTTTGCTTTCCGAGGCCGAAGAAAGAGATGCTTTGCAAAAGAAAGTAGATGTTGCCCTAGGCCGGGGTGAAGAGGCCTTGCAAGAATTGCAGCAAAAGCCGGACTAAGCGCTTAGAGGCGAAACGGAAGAAATGGATTTGAAACTTGCGGGAGGGGGATGCCGGAAACATGGAGTTAGCTTTGTTTCTAAAATCCATGCTTGTTGGTTTTTCCATGTCGGCGCCGGTGGGGCCCATTGCCGTACTATGCATTCGGCGAACCTTGGTTTTTGGGCGTCTAAGCGGTTTGGTCGCAGGCGTGGGAGCGGCGACCGCTGATTCCGTATACGCCATGCTGGCCGGCATGGGTATGACGTTGGTGGCGAATGTGCTGATGGAGTATCATACAGTGCTGCGCGCCTTGGGCGGCGTGGCTCTTTTGGGTATGGGCATTACTACTTGGCGCTCGGCAGTGAGTTGTATGCGTCTGCCTGGGGCGAGCAGCGGTTTTTGGAGCACCTATGTTTCAACGCTGCTCTTGACGCTGGCCAATCCGCTGACCTTGTTTTTGTTTGCCGCCGTTTTTGCCAGTGTCGGTATGGACCGCTTTACGCCGAACTACCAAACCGCGGTGTTGTTGGTGGGCGGCGTCTTTCTGGGAGCCGTGCTATGGTGGTTCCTTTTGAGCGGCCTTATTAATTGCCTGCGCGGTAAATTTACGCGGCATGTGCTGGAAGTGATTAACCGGATTTCCGGTGTTGTGTTGGCGCTGTTCGGCGTAGCCGCCTTGGTGAGTATTATCGTACAATAAAAGAAGCCTCTCCGCCTTAAGGGGCGAAGAGGCTTTTGCGTAACTAGGCTTTGGCGGCTTCCTGTTTTTCCGGCCGCACTAGGCGTTCTACATTGATATCGATTTTTTCTACGGTGTACCCTGTGAGGGACTCTACTTCTTTGACCATGGCATCCCGCAGTCGCTGGGTTACTTCGGGAATATTCACGCCATAGAGAAGCTCCACTTTTAATTCGAAGGAGACTTTGCCAGCCGAACCTTCCGCGTCTTCCGGTTGGTTTTTCTTTACCGTAATCTGCGGGGCGAAGCGTTCCGAGACGATTTGCGCCAAGCCTGCAACCGGACCTTTTTTGGAAGTGTCTGTGAACACCTCATTGACCTGCGTCATGGCATTGCGAGCGACTTCGGCGAAAACATCCTCATGAATAACGGTTTTTCCTGTCGGTTCCATAGAAAACCCTCCCTTGCGTTGAACTTTTGTATAGTTATAAACTTCGACGCTGGGGTGGCGTTTCCCTGTGAGACAAAAATATTTTCTCCTTGGAAAAAACTATTTTCCTGACAATCGGCTCATTTCCTCCCTATCGTCAGTAGGGTATAATAAACGTAACTGTGCAAACGAGGTGAAAGCGAATGAAACAATTTTTGAAAGTCTTGCTGCTGGCGGCGTTTTTATGGAACACGTCGGCTGTCGGCGGCGAGTGTGCTGTAGCGGAAGTGTCTGTAGACCCTATTGGCGTTATGAAAATAGCAACCGGGGTGCAGGCGGAGACTGCTAAGGAATTGGAGGCAGCTCAGCAGTATCCGGCCATTCAAGCGCAATATGATCTAACGATGCAGTCCGGTGATGTTTGGCACTATTCTCGCTTATTGATCTGCCGGGAAGAGAACAAGCTGGGCCAAGTAGCGGATATGCTGGCGGTGATGCCGCTGGATCCGGTGCTGGGCTTTTTTGCCGGACAAATCAAGGATCAAGTGAAAAGTACGCTGGAAGGAAACGGCATGCGGGTGCTGGATTTGGAGCCGGTTCGCAGCGCCAATTTGAAAGGGCGCAAGGCAGTGCTGCTCAAATGCCGGCTGATTGCGACGGAGCAGCTGCCCCTGCCTATGTATAGCGAGGTCTATGGCTTTGTCAGCAAAGGACATTTTACGGCGGTGGTTTTCCTCTGTCCGGACAGTGATCGCACGTTCTGGCAGCCGCAAACGGCGCAAATGATACAAACGCTGGGGAGATGATGCGTAGTGTGGGAACTCGTGTTGGCTTTGGTTGTCCTGGTGGCCTTTGTGTTTCTACTGACCAATGGGATGAATGACGCCAGCGCGGTGGTAGCTACGATGATTGCCTGCGGTGCGGCGACGCCGCTGCAGGCAGTGCTTTGGGCGGCCAGCGTGGGGCTTGTAGGGGCTATTTTCAGCGGCGCTGCGGTGGCGCAAACCATTATTGGTCTTCTTGACGTGCCGGTGAGCCATCAATTGCTGCTGGTCCTTTTAGCCGGTTTGACGGCGGCTATGCTTTGGAATCTTTTTACTTGGAAATTAGGCATCCCTTCAAGCTCGACGCATTCCTTGGTTGGCGGTCTGGTTGGCGGCGCTTGGGCGGCTTACGGCGCGTCCGCTGTTGTTTGGGGCTGGACCGAACTGTATATGGGAAATGCGGAGCTGGTGGGCGTGGCCAAAATCGTGGCTAGCCTTGTTATTTCACCAGTGTTGGGTTTTCTAGTGGCGTTTATCGTGCAAGTGGTCTTGTCCCTGGCGTTTCGCAGGGCTACCTTTTGGGTGAATAAACCGTTGAAACGCTCGCAATGGCTGCTAAGCGGCATTTTAGCTTACGGGCATGGAGCGAATGACGCGCAAAAAATGGTGGGCATTATCAGTTTGGCCTTGCTGGCGTCTGGCGTGCAGAGCAGTGTGGAGGGTGTGCCGACTTGGGTGAAGGTTGCCTGCGGTTTGATCATGTTCTTTGGCACGCTTTTTGGCGGTTGGTCCATTATGAAAACCCTAGGTACTGGAATCTTTACGCTGCGCCCCTTGCATAGCTTTAATTCCCAATTTTCCGCAGGCGCCTCGGTGGCGTTGGCTACGTTCGTAGGCGCGCCGGTCTCGACGACGCACATTGTCTCTGGAACGGTAATCGGCGCTGGAGCGGCGGACAATTATCGCATGGTGAATTGGGACGTAGGCAAGCATATGCTGGTTGCCTGGTGTGTGACCATTCCGGCGTCGGCTCTTTGCGCAGCAGGGGTATATCGGCTGCTGCAGTGGCTGACAAGATAAGGAGGAGCAAGATGGGAAGCAAGAAGCTATGGGATCGTCTAGTGCCGCCGAAATATGATTTTTACGGGCGCCTCAGCGAGCAGGCTCGGGTGACCTCGCAGGGCATTTCGGCCATGGTGGCTTGGCTGAGCGATCCGCAAATGCAGCATTTCGAGCGCTTCATGCATTCCAGCCGCGAAGCGGACTTGGTGCGGATGAAGTTGGAAGAAGAACTAGTAGAGGCGTTTACTACGCCTTTTGACCGTCAAGACATTTATACCTTTTCCGTGCGCATGGACCGCATTTTGGAATTATCCAAAGGGACGATTCAGTCCATGCAGGCTTTTGAAGTGAAACCGGACTTGATTATCTGCGAGCTGGCGTGGAACCTCAGTCGCGGCACCTACGAGCTATCTAGAGGCACCGGCCTTTTATCAAGCAACCCGCGCGAAGCCGAGGCTTGCGTAGAGGAAATGCGCCTAGCTTCTTTGGCGGTGGAATCGCGCTATCGCGATGCCATGTCCCAGCTCTTTAAAGCTGGCGATCCCATCGACGCTATGAAAAAGCGCGAAGTCTACCGGGGCTTCAAGGATGCCGCGGAATATATGGATTTGGTAGTCGACGTTTTCCATCGCATCATCTTTAGATTACATTAATGAGCTAAAAGGAACCAATGATACTAACAAGGAGTAGAGAGAGTGTTCTCATAAAGTTCTTAAATCCATCGAATAAAATTCCACAACTAAACCTTGGCACGGGCATTTTGAAAATCTAATCCAAAGCAAGTCCAATTATTCGAAAAATGGGTATAGCAAAGCTAAC
>NZ_JAQUZF010000054.1:0-16745 GCF_028691475.1 Anaeromusa sp. | reverse complement strand
TCCTTGCGCACCGCAAAATAGCCGTTCCGCCAAAAGCTGGCCAAGTCGCGCGTCACCTGCACCGGCCGCTGCGCCGGGGATAAAAGCTGCAGCGTCAACGGCACTCGCCCCTCTGCCAAACAGGGTGCTTCCTGCCAGCCGAAGACTTCCTGAAGCTTGACGGCCACAAAAGGGGCTGCCGCATCTTGGTAATCAATCACTACGCTTCGCCCCGACGGCATTCGCACCGCCGCCGGCGCCCATTCCTCTAAAGAGCGCTGCAAATCCCAGGGGACTAGCGTCAATAAAGCTTGGTGTAAGTCCAAACGCTGCAAAGCGCAGCCATCCGGCTCCGGCCCCAAAAACGGTTCCAGCCATTCGTCTGTCCGCGCCAAAAGGGCTTTTTCGCTTACATCCGGCCATTTTTGCGCATCCCAATGGTGAACAAACGCCAGTCGCTGCCGCAGCTGCTGCGCCGCCGGCGTCCAGTTAAGCAGCTTCGCCAGCCCCTCGCTCTGCAACACCGCTTTTAAAACTTGGCGCACCTGCGCCGACGTTGGCGCTGTCGGCGCTTCCTTCAGCACCAATGCGCCCAGGCATTCCTTTTCCCGAGCGCAAATTTTTCGCGTCGCGGCATCCCAAAAAGCGTGGCTTTCTTGGCGTATTTGCCCGGCTAACACACGCCTCACCTCATGTATCTCCACCGCAACAGCCTGAAAGATGCGACCGTCTCTGCCGCTATCATCCACTTCTACCGCCACTACATAGGTCGCCCACGTCAAAGGATGTCCTTTAGGAAGATAAGCGCCGCGTCCATTGCCCAACAAAAACTTACCGTCCCCGCGGTTTTGTCCCAAACGCTCCGGAAAAGCCAACGCCAAAAGAAGGCCGCATTGCTCCGGTTTTACACTTTCACCGCGGGGCACACCGGCGGCCCGTGCATAGCGGGCCGCCGCCCGCCAGACAAGGCGTTGCCCGGCTAGAGGATTCTTTTCGTGCTGAGCTGCTTCCGCCACCACCGCCGTTACATCCGCCTGCGCGATTTCTCCTTCCGTCAAAAGAGCCGCAAGCAAACACGCGGTTGCTCCTAAAGCCAGCTCTGTCCCTTGGAGCACCATGTGCGCCAGACGCGGCGGCAGGCCCAGCAACGCCAAACGGCGACCATAAGCGGTCACCGCGCCAGCAGCATCCAGCGCCCCTAGTCCTTCCAGCAGCTGCCGCCCCTGCGCAAAGGCTTCCGCCGGCGGTTCGTCAAGCCACGCTAATTCCCGCGGTTCTTTAACGCCCCAAAGCGCCAACTCCAGCGCCAGCGCCGCCAAATCGCTTTCCAGAAGTTCCGGCGTCCGTTCCGCTATAAACAAAGCTTCTTCACGCTCATTCCACAGGCAATAGCAGCTTCCCGGAGCCAGCCTTCCCGCGCGGCCTCGTCGCTGCAACGCCGCATCAGCCGTAACCTGCACCGTTTCCAGCCGTGTCAAGCCGCTGCGCAGCGAAAAACGCGGCACCCGCATGCGGCCGCTGTCGACAACCACCCGGACGCCTTCCACGGTCAAGCTGGTTTCCGCCAAAGACGTAGCCAGTACGACTTTACGGCTTCCCCGAGGCGCAGGCAGCAATGCTTCATCCTGCGCCGATCCGGACAACCGCCCATATAACGGCAGCACCTTAACCTCTGCCGCAAGACCTGCAAGCAAAGCTGCCGTGCGCCGGATTTCAGGAGCTCCCGGCAAAAACACCAGCACATCCCCTGCTTCTTGCGCCAGCGCCTTGCGGACAGCCTCTGCTACATTCTCTTCTAAAGTCAGCTTGTCCTGGCGTCCCACGCGGTGCACAGCAACAGGAAACAGCCGGCCCTCGCTGACAATAACCGGCGCTTGCCCTAAAAGAGCCGCCACCTTTTGCGCCGCCAGCGTTGCCGACATCACCACCAAGCGCAAATCTTCCCGCAAGACAGCCTGACTTTGCAGACAAAAAGCCAAACCTACATCCGCCTGCAAACTACGCTCATGAAATTCATCAAATACAACAGCGCCAACCCCAGGCAGGGAAGCATCTTCCTGCAGCATCCGCGTCAAGACGCCTTCGGTAATCACTTCCAGCCGCGTTTTGGCGCTGACCCGGCTGTCATGGCGCATGCGCCAGCCCACCGTTTCCCCAGGCTCCTCTCCCAAAAGGCGCGCCATCTGCCTAGCCGCCGCTCGCGCCGCCAAACGTCTCGGCTCCAGCAACAACAATCGTTGGCCGCGCAGCCATGGCTCCTCTAGTAAAGCCAGCGGCACCCTGGTCGTCTTGCCAGCGCCAGGAGGCGCCACAAGGACAGCCCGGGTTTGCCGCCGCAGCACTTCCTGCAGTTGCGGCAGCACTTCGTCAATTGGCAAGGTGTCCCCTTTCCCCTTCATTGGCCAGTTGTCCTCTCCACTACGTTCTTGCCCGCAACGCTTTAACTCGCTTCCAGATTTCTCTATCGCTGCGCTCAGGCGCCTTACGTTCCAACTCGGCCATCACATCGGCCACATAGGCTGTCCGGCGCATGCCCACCAAGACGGCGCTTACCCCCTGCGCTGACCGCAAAGCCCGCAGCGCCAAATGACGCAGGTGAGGCGCTTCTCCCCAGGACGAGTTAAGCTGCGCCGCGTCTTCATAAAACCGCCGCGCCGCCGCCCGCCCTTCTGCGTCATATACGTCTTCATCCAAGCGAACCAAATCGCCTTCTTGAATGGCGTTTAAAGGCCGATTGATCAACACGCCCAAATCCAAGGCAGCGGCATACTCTAGCAGCGTCCGCTCCTGAGGCCACGCTGGCAGCATTGCCGCCGCCGGTTCCAAGAGGTTGCACGGAAATTGAATAAAGCCAAAATGATGCCCTGCACCGCCGGCCAAAGAAGCCGCTTGCCATAGTTCGTCCAACGGCGTCCGCTGCGGATCGCCTGCAGGCCTCGGAAAGGTGTTGGAGCTGACTCCATACCAAGCAATACGCCCTTGCCGCACTGCTTTTTCCAGCCAAGAAACAGCTTGCCGCAGGCGGCGCACATACTCCGCCCGCGCCGTTGCAGCGTCACCGCCTTGCTGCAAAGCCCATAAAAGATAGTATTCCGGATTGTGCAGCAAAAATCCATCCAAGCAGCTTATCTGCAGCCGCTGCAGACTGAGCTCCAGCTGTTCCTCTAAAAAGTCCGGATGAATGCAATGTTCCAAGGTCGGCGCATAAGGAACTACCTCCGGAAAATCCTTGCCTGCCTGCTGCCGTTCTTGGCGCAGCCGAAGATTGCTGTTTTGCAAGTAACCGACTTTAGAAATAAGCACCACTTCGTCCCGACGCACAGCGCCAGTAGAAACCATCTCCGTCAGCACTTCGCCAATGAGACGCTCTGAGCCGCCATCTGCGTAGTTGGCGCTAGTATCAATGAGGTTAATACCGCTTTGCAACGCCGCCCGCAAGGCCTCTTTATGCGCTGCCACCGCCGCATCTACCCGATAACTGCCAAAACCAGCCTGACTAACCCACAAGGCGCTGCGTCCCAGACGGCGATACCGTCCTTCCCCGTTGCGAGCAGCTAACGCCCGTGTTGCTTCGCTAGCAGCTCTGCCAGACAACCTTTGCATCCTAAACGCCTCCTTTATTTTCGCCTTGCGAAATCAACGAAACAAGTTTATCAACATCCGCCTCTGTCGCTTAGGCATCCAATGATTCTCCGCATAGGCAAAGAAGGAAAGCCTTCGTTACCATGCAAAGGCTTTCCTTCTTTAAATTTCCACCTAAGAATTTTTGGAAGCGCTCTCGTCTTCCTCCGTAATTGGCGGCAAGCATCGCACCAATACCCGGGTGATCCGCGAGCCGTCGCATTCTTCCACCGTAAAGATATATCCGTCTTCCTGCACGGTCTGTCCCACCCGCGGCGGAATTTCCACGCGCGAATACAGCCAGCCGCCCAAGGTATCAACATCTTCCGATTCCAGATGCGCCCCCAGGGCGTCGTTGACTTCATCCAAAATCAGCCGACCGTCTACAGAGAACAAGTCTTCGCCGCGCATTTCAATGGCTGGGCGTTCCTCGTCAAACTCGTCTTGAATTTCACCCACGATTTCTTCCAAAATGTCTTCAACCGTCACAAGACCAGCAGTACCGCCATACTCGTCCACCACAATCGCCAACTGCAGCTTCTTCCGCTGCAGCAGGCGCAGCAAATCGCTTAGCGGCATAGACTCCGGCACCGACAACACCTGTCGCATCATATCCCGCAGCGCAGGCTGCTCCTGTCTAGCTACCGCCTGCAGCATATCCTTGATATGCACAAAACCCACGATATGATCTTTGTCCGGATCGCATACCGGATACCTTGTCAGCTTTTCTTCCACCGCCGTATCCAAGCTGATAGCGAAATCGTCCTGCAGATACAAGCACACCATATCCGTACGCGGCACCATGACGTCGCGCACATTGCGCTCGGCAAAATCAAAAATATTATCGACAAAGGTCAGCTCAGTCCGATCAATATATCCTTGCCGATGGCTTTCTTCCATCAAAATACGAATTTCTTCTTCCGTGTGAGCCGCATCCTGCTCGTTCGCCAGGGAAATGCCGCCCAGGCGCAAAAGTGCATTAGCCGTAGAATTCAAAGCCCAAATAAAAGGGTACATCAAGCGATAAAACGCGCGCAAAGGCCAGGCCACCAACAACGTTACGCTTTCCGCCTTTTGGATGGCCAGCGATTTAGGCGCCAGCTCGCCAATAATAATGTGGAGCGCCGTAATAAAAGAAAAAGCTAAACCAAAAGAAATAGTATGAATGGCTGCGGTCGGCAAACCGAGCTCTGTCAACACCGGCGTGATCATCGAAGCCACCGCCGGTTCTCCCACCCAGCCAAGTCCCAGAGAAGCCAAGGTAATCCCCAGCTGACACGCGGACAAATAGGCATCCAAATGATCTACCAGCTGCCTGGCCATCTTCGCCTGCCCATTGCCCTCCTGCAGCAGCGTATCAAGGCGCGTACTGCGCACCTTGACCATAGCAAACTCCGCGGCCACAAAAAAACCATTCAAAAACACCAAAAACAAAACTAACAGCAAATTCCCGATAAACGACGCAGGGTCCAACCCTTCCCCAGCCCTCGTCGGCTTACGCCAACGACGGCATAGGTTCACCTCCTTGATATTCCATATTTTTTATTACCAAATATTATACCATGTCTAACCGAAATAAGAAATAGACATAACAGCCGCAAAGAAGCCAGCCTACAGCGCCTTGCGCCTCAGGCTGGCTTTCTCTCGCAATATCATGCTGCTTTACGCTGTGTTCCGTTCTCAAGCCGACTTACTGAGCGTCGCCTGCACAAGACCGGTACGCCGCAACACCGGCATCACTTTGATGGAAGTCACTGCGATCAGAACGCTTAAAATGAAGTCAGCCGTGATGTACGGTAGGAATCCAGCCGCCAAAGCGCCCTGCATGGACATGGATTTACCCAGATAAAAATTAACGATTCCATAGAGATAGAGCACGCCAGCTGCATACAACACAGTCAGTCCAGCCAAAAGAGCCAGCATGGTGGGAACTAAGCGCAGCTTTTCCTGGCGCTCCGTCAACAGCCCCACCACATACGCGCAAGCGATAAAACCAAGAAGATAGCCAAAGGTCGGCTGCAATACATACGAAGGTCCGCCGCCTTTAGTGAAAATAGGAATACCGATCAAGCCAATCCCTACATATAAAAGTTGCGCATACAAACCCTTTTTTGAACCCAGCATCACGCCGGAATACGCGCAAAACAGATATTGCAGCGTAAAAGGAACTAGCGGCGTAGGAATTTGGATAAACGCGCCAATAGCCGTCAATGCCGCAAACAAGGCAATCAAGATTTGTTCCCGCAAAGCTAATTTCATACTAACTCCCCCCGGATATGCATACTTTTTCTTGTATCATAGCACACTGGGAAAGTTTCGTAAACATCGCCAAGTAAAATGGTTAACGTTCAGTCCGACCATATTGCTCGCACAATTCCGCCAACCAGACCGCCTGGCGTTCCCCAAGCGCTCCCGGCGACAAACGCCAGCTCCAGTTGCCTTTCGCCACGCCAGGCACATTCATGCGTCCCTCACGCCCCAAGCCTAGCACGTCCTGTACCGGCAAAATAGTTACATCCCCGTCACAAGCATAGGCATAACGAACTAATGCCCGTACAACCGCTTCTACGCCTCCGCCCCGCACCTGCAGCAAGCGAGCAATGTCCGAAGCCAGCCCCGGGTCTTGGCGGGCCAGCGTTTCAAACCAGGAGCGACTTGTATCATTATCATGGGTGCCTGTGTAAACAATTGTATTGCGCGACACCAACGGGTTTTTGACTCCTTCTTCCGTCTGGCGAAAGGCAAACTGCAGCACCGCCATGCCAGGCAGCGAAAACGCTTCTTTTAAAGCATCCACTTCCGGCGTAATAATTCCCAAGTCTTCCGCAACAAGAGGCAGTACGCCTTCTTCTTGACGCAATGCCGCCAGCAAGGAGGCGCCCGGTCCCGGCTGCCAACGCCCGGACACCGCCGTTTCAGCTGTCGCCGGCACATCCCAGTAGGCTTCAATTCCCCGAAAATGATCCAGTCGAACCCAGTCTGTCAATTCCAGCACCACTTCCAAGCGCCGGCGCCACCAGCGATAGTTTTGCTGTTCCATGGCCTTCCAATCATAAAGAGGGTTGCCCCAAAGCTGCCCGTCCTTGCTGAAATAATCCGGCGGCACACCGGCTACGCCGACAGGCTCCCCCTCTCCATCCAGCAGAAAATATTGCTGCCGACTCCACACATCGCTGCTGTCATGAGCTACATACAACGGCAAGTCGCCCAAAAGCTTTACGCCTTGTTTGTTAGCGTATTCCCGCAAACGCCGGGCCTGCTTAAAAAAGAGATACTGTTCGAACTGATACAGGTCAATGGCCGCCCCTTCTTGGCGCCGCAATTCATCCAGGGCTACCGGCCGTCTCTCGCGCAGCCCTTGCGGCCATTGCGTCCAAGGAAGTCCCTTGTAGCGGTTCTTAGCCGCCCGAAATAAAGCGTAATCCTTCAGCCAGTCTCCCTGGCACTGGAAAAACGTCTCATAGTCCGGCGCAGCCGCCCATTCCGGCTGCAACCGTTCAAAAGCCCGCCACACCAACTGTTCTTTGTAGGCTGTAACGACTTCCCAATCATAAACACCAGCCCCCCCTTTCGGAAGCGGCTCCAAATCCGCCTGCGTCAACCAGCCGTCAGCCACTAAATCATCTGGCGATAGCAAAGCCACGTTGCCTGCAAAAGCGGACAACGCTTGATAGGGCGAACCGCAACTGGCCGGTCCCGGCTGATTGAGGGGCAGCAGTTGCCACCAAGACTGGCCGGCGCGCGCCAAAAAGTCAACAAACTTTCTCGCTTCCGGTCCCAAATCACCGCCGCCGTACGGTCCAGGCAAAGAGGTAGGATGCAGCAGCAGTCCCGCGCTGCGCGGCAGCACCGAAGCCTCTTCGCGTTGCAGCACCACGCCGGACAAGGGCGGCAGGCGCAAGGTCACCACGCCGTCCCGGGCAGCTACCGGCTGCTGTGTTTCATCCACTAACGACACAAAGCGCCCCTTGAAGCGAACTTCATCGGTCACCGTCAGCCAGCGTTCCTCCGTCTCGTGGCGGTTGACAGCTACCAGCAGGACTTCCTCTTCCCCTTGGCCGCCTAAGGCATCTTGTCCGTTCTCGATCGTGCGCAAAAAGGCCAGTACATCCTCTTGGCCGCATTCTAAAGGCAGCCAAAAACCGCGACGCAGCGCAGCATGGCTCTGACGCAGATGAATCAAGGCGCGATGCCAAGCCAGTAATTCCTCATCCTCACGGCCCCAGGGAAAAGTCCCCCGGTTGAAAGGATCGCGATACCCTTCCACGCCCGCCTCATCGCCGTAATAGACGCTGGGCACGCCTGGAAAAGTCATCTGCCACAAGACTAAAATGCGATAGCGCTGCAATGCCAAAAGGCGCTGTTCTTCGGGCAAGCGATAAAAAGCTCGCTCTTTTTCACTCAGCGACTCTCCAGGCGGGGCTTCGCCCAATTCCGTCAAAATACGCGGCACATCGTGACTGCCGACTAAGTTCATAGCGCCATAAAAATGGGGCGTCGGATAGTTTTCCTGCAAGGAACGCAACACATTCAACGTGCGCTCTGCCGTCGCCCGCCCCAAGAAGAACTCCAGCAAGACTTTACGAAAGGGATAGTTCATGGTGGAATCCAGTTCGTCCCCCAGCAAATATCGGCGCATTTGCCCATAGCTCTCCTTGCGCGAGGCATCCTCCCACACTTCGCCGATCAGAACCGCCTCCGGGTCCTCTTCCTTCAACACCCGATAAAACTCTTCCAAAAAAGCGTCTGGCAATTCATCCACCACATCCAGACGCCATCCTTTGACGCCGCAGCGCAGCCAACGCCGCAGAACACTGTCGTCACCGCGGATAATAAAATCCAGATAGCTTTCGTTAACCTCGTCCACATTAGGCATTGTACCGATGCCCCACCAAGCTTCATACTCTTCCGGATAGTCTTTGAAGCGATACCAGGGATAGTACGGAGATTCCTTGGACTGATAAGCGCCGACGCCGGAAAAACGCCCTTCCTTGTTAAAATATACGCTATCACTGCCGGTGTGGCTGAATACGCCGTCTAGAATCACATGCATGCCTAAAGCTTTCGCCTGCTTGCACAGCCGTACCAAATCCTTCGTTTCTCCTAACATCGGATCAATTTGATGATAGTCCGCCACGTCATAACGATGATTGCTTGCCGATAAAAAGACCGGATTCAGGTAGAGAATGGTCACTCCCAAATCCGCCAAATAGGACAATTTGCTGCAAATACCTTCCAAATTGCCCCCAAAGAAATCATACGCTACCATATGGCCTGTATCCACATCCCGCACATAAAACGGCACATCCTCCCAATGAGCGTGCAAAAGGCTTCCCGGCTGCGCGCCGCGGATCTCGCCTTGTTCATGGCCGTTGCAGAAACGATCCGGGAAAATTTGATAGATGACGCCGTCGGTCAACCAAGACGGGGCCACTTGCTGCTGATGCACCGTAATCTGCCAAGAACGAGGCCCTGCCTGCGAACGACGATAACCAAGCCCGCCCAGACCGTCTTCACTGGCGCCATAATACCAAACTGTTCCATTCATTTCCTCGGCAATAAAATGATACCAAAGCCAGCCCGGTTCCGCCGGCGTTTCGTATTCCACCTGCCAGCAGCCTGCGCCGACATCCTCCAGCGGTACCAACCGTTCCCCCTGCCCTTGCAGCCACAACCGCAGGGTGACTTTGCGCAGCGTTTCCGCCGTCGGCGTCTGAAAAGCCAGACGTACTTTGGCGCCGCAGCAAACAGCGCCAAAAGGCTGGCGAAATTCGCTTCGCCAGCTATGATGATACATCCAAGCGGCTGCAGTTTGTTCATTACCAGCCATGATCTCAGCCTCGTTTCTCCCGCTTATTTTTAAGGAACCACTGATTCTAGCAACTCTCGCGCCAAGGCGGCCACAGCATGCTGCGCCGGACGGAGTGTTTCCGAAATCAGTGGTTCCCTGCTAAATTGCCTATACTTCTTTACAGTAGCTCTACCGCAGCAAGTTGCGATACACTTCCACGTATTTTTTAGCCGATGCGCCCCAACTATAATCGCAGTTCATAGCATTACGCACAATTTTTTCCCAAACAGGCTTGTCGTAAAAATAGTTCAACGCCCGCTTGATCGTATACAGCATGTCATGGGCATTGTAATTGGCAAAGGTAAAACCGTTCCCTCTCCCGGTGTACTTATTAAAGGAAAACACGGTATCCTTCAGTCCCCCTGTTTCGCGGGCGATCGGAATGGCGCCGTAGCGCAAGGCGATCATCTGCCCAATGCCGCAAGGCTCAAACTGAGACGGCATCAAAAACAGGTCCGCCGCAGCATAAATCTGCCTAGCCAAAGTCTCGTCAAAGAAAATGTTCACAGACACTTTATTTGGATGATCCCAGGCCATTTGCTGGAACATTTTTTCGTACTGCGCATCGCCGGTTCCCAACACCACCACTTGCAAGTCTTCGCCAGCAACCAATTCTCCTAGAATATGTCCAATTAGATCCAACCCTTTAGGAGCTACCAGCCGAGATACAATCGCGACAAGAGGCACATCCCGCCGTACAGGCAGACCCAGCCGATCCTGCAAGCGCGCTTTGTTCTCGCGTCTTGCCAGCAGATGGTCTGCATCGTAATTTACAAACACATGGGCGTCTTTCTGCGGATCGTAGCTGGCATAGTCAATACCATTCACAATCCCTTCCAAATTTTCCTGGCGCTGCCGCAGCAATCCGTCCAGCCCTTCGCCGTAATAAGCCTGCTGAATTTCCTCGGCATAGCTGCAGCTGACCGTGGAAATGCGGTCCGCATAAACAAGAGCGCCTTTCATCAAATTGACGGCTTGATTGAATTCCAAAGCTTCGTCATAGACATCCTCGCCCAAGCCCAAGATATCGCCAAGAATTTCGCGGCCGAAAACGCCTTGATAACGCAGGTTATGAATGGTGAAGAGAGTCTTCATGCCTTGATAAAAAGCCTCATCCCGATACAGACTGCGCAGGTACACCACCGCCAATGCTGCATGCCAGTCGTGACAATGCAGCACATCCGGCTGAAAATCTAAAACAGGCAGCATTTCCAGCACCGCCCGCGCAAACCAAGCAAAGCGCTCTGCATCGTCAAAATACCCATAAAGCCCCGGGCGTTTGAAATAATACTCATTATCTAAAAAATAGAAGGTAACGCCTTGATATACTAGTTTCTTCACGCCGCAATACTGCTGTCGCCAGGACACCGGCACGCTCAGCTCCGCCACCAATTCCATCTGCGAAACAAACTCTTGCGGAATATCCTCATATAAAGGCAGCACCACCCGCACATCCACCTTATGTTTGTGCAGTTCCTGGGGCAGCGAACCAATAACATCCGCCAAGCCCCCTGTTTTGATAAACGGAACCGCCTCAGAGGCAACGCAAAGCACTTTCATCATCGTTTACACCTTCCTTCCCTTGCGAATGACAACAGGATGATTTTCTTCTCCCTTGAGCGTTTTCCCTGCAGAAACATTTACATTTTTGTCACACACTACATAATCAAGACGAGAATTCTCGCCAATCACGCCTTTTTGCATAACAATGCTATTGCGCACAACCGCGCCTTTGGCTACGGAAACGCCACGGAAAAGAATGGAGTTCTCCACAACGCCGTCAATATAGCAGCCGTTAGCAACCATAGAGTTGGTAACCTGGGCGGCTTCTGTATACTGAGCCGGCGGCTCGTCTTTGACCTTGGTGTAAATATTGCCGCAGCGTCCAAACAAATCCTGCCAAATGGGCGGCTTCAACAGTTCCATGGAATGTTGAAAATAGGTGGACACCGAATTGACCCGCGCCACATAGCCGTCATACATCCAGCCGAACATATCCAGCTCGTTGAGATTGCTGATCAGGCAGTGTTTAACAAAATCATAGCCGCCTCGCGACGAAGTCGCCTCAATCAATTCGATCAACAGCTCCCGCTCCAGCAAAAACATGCCTAAAGCCATACGATCTTCCGAAGCCGCACCGCCGGATACATGCATGTCCCAGATGCGACCGCAATGATCCATCTCCAGCATTAGCGCCCCGTTGCAATCATGATCCTTGCAGTTGCGCTTACTATACACTACGGTTACATCCGCATGACAGCTTTGGTGATATTCCAAAACAGGACGGAAATCAATATTGCAAACCGCCTCCGACCCGGCGATAACTACATATTTTTGCCGGCTGAAGCGCAAATATTCCAGGTTGGCGTGGAAATTTTCCACATCCCCCCGATACGCCATATAACGGGGATACGTGGCGTAGGCTGGCGGCAAAAGCACCAACCCCTCCCGTTTACGGGCTAAATCCCACTCCTTGCCGGAACGAAGATGATCCACTACGGAGCGGTATTTATGTCCCAACAGCACCCCTACATTGCCGACGCCGGAATTCACTATATTGGAAAGAGCAAAGTCAATCAACCGATACCGCCCGGCGAAGGGAATGGCTCCTAACGGTCGGTTGTGGGTCAGCTCACTGACCAAGTCATCCATCTCATTCAGATTGATGATTGCCATCAAGTCCATTATTTCCCCTCCCTTCCGGCCAACGCGCAAGCCAGTTCCGTATAGCAAGACAGCGTCTTATCGACTACGGTTTCCGCCGGCAGCTTGAGCTTCTCCGCAATAACGACGATATCCCGCCGCCCTTTCGCATTCACAGGGGTGCCAATGCGGCAATTGTCCCCCAGGCGAACCTGACGGCCAACTACGGCTTTTTCCACGCGGCACCCAGCGCCAATATACACGCCAGGCATGAGAATGGAATCTCGCACCACGGCGCCCTTCTCGATCACTACATTGGGGAAAACCACCGAGTGTTCCACTTCGCCAAAAATCTGGCAGCCTTCGTTAATGCAAGAACGCTTCACCTTGGCGTTCGGTCCTAGATAGTGCGGCGGTCGCGCCGGATTAACCGAGTAGATGCGCCAAGAGGTATCAAACAAATCCAACGATGGCTTTTCCTCTAGCAAATCCATATTCGCCTGCCAATAGCTTTCCACCGTACCGACGTCTTTCCAATACCCTTCAAAGGCATACGCCATCAAGCGCTTGCGCCCTTTAAGCATAGCCGGAATGACGTTTTTTCCGAAATCATGGCACGAGTCAGCCAATTCCGCGTCTTCTTGCAAATAACGCCGCAAAACCGCCCACGAGAAAATATAGATACCCATGGAAGCCAAATTACTTTTCGGTTCCTTGGGCTTTTCTGCAAATTCAACAATACGAGCGTTTTCATCGGTCGACATAATACCAAAGCGACTAGCATCTTCCCAAGGAACCGGAATTACCGCAATGGTCACATCCGCCTGCTCCTCTTTATGAAAGGCCAGCATTTTCGCATAGTTCATCTTATAAATATGGTCGCCCGATAGGATCAGCACATACTCTGGATTCATCTGCTCCAAAAAGTTTAAATTCTGATAAATGGCGTCTGCGGTTCCTTTGTACCACTGGCCGCCTTCTTCGCTCATATAAGGCGGCAAAACGAAGACGCCTCCATCGCGCCGGTCCAAGTCCCAATCGCTGCCAATACCGATATAAGCATTGAGCGCCAACGGCTTGTACTGCGTCAACACGCCCACCGTATCAATACCGGAATTATGGCAATTACTAAGAGTGAAATCGATGATCCGATATTTCCCTCCAAAGGGTACTGCTGGTTTGGCAATCTGCTTCGTCAAATTCCCCAGACGCGTGCCCTGGCCCCCTGCCAGGAGCATGGCGACACACTCTCTTCTAGACATAGCCATTCCCCCTCGTATCCTCGGTCGTTTCTTGCTCTTCTTTAACTGTATGGAGCCGTAAATATACTGTCGCCAAAGGCGGTAGGCGCAATGCCAATGAACAATCCTGACTATGCCAGGGTATCGGTTCCGAGCGCAATACACCGTTGCCTTGGCCGGAGCCTCCGAAACATCCGGCATCGGTATTGAATACTTCGTGGTATTCTCCCGGCGCAGGAACGCCGATGCGATAGCCTTCGTGCACCACTGGGGTAAAATTACAAACCACGAGAACCGTTCCCCCTTGACGATCCCGCCGCAAAAACGAAATTACGCTGTGTTCGTAATCCTGGCAGTCCAGCCAAGAAAAGCCGTCCCAATCATCGTCATTTTCCCAAAAAGCAGCGTGTTGACGATAAAAGCGGTTCAATTCCCGCACGCAGTGATGCACCGCCTGATGCTGAGGATAATCGAGTAAATGCCAGTCTAGACTGTCGTCATGCTTCCACTCGATAAACTGGCCAAACTCGCAGCCCATAAAAAGCAGCTTCTTCCCGGGATGCGCCAGCCAATACGCATAGAAGGCACGAAGATTAGCGAATTTTTGCCAATAATCGCCAGGCATTTTATTTAAGAGCGACTTTTTCCCGTGCACCACCTCGTCATGAGACAAAGGCAGTACGAAATTCTCCGTAAAAGCGTACATCAAGGAAAACGTCAGTAAATTATGGTACCACTTGCGATGAATCGGATCCAGCTCCATATAACGGAGCATGTCATTCATCCAGCCCATATTCCATTTGAAGTTGAACCCCAGACCGCCGCAATCCGTAGGCCAGGAAACCATGGGCCAAGAGGTCGATTCCTCGGCCATCATCAGGGTCTGCGGATACTCCCGAAACACCGTTTCATTGGTCTGCCGCAAAAGCGCCATGCCCTCGAGATTGCCGTTGCCGCCGTAGCGATTCGGCCGCCATTGCCCTTTCTTGCGCCCGTAATCCAGGTACAAAATATTGGCTACCGCGTCCGCTCGCAGGCCGTCGATATGATAGACATCCAGCCAAAAAAGGGCGTTGGAAATCAAAAAGCTTTTGACCTCTGGTCGTCCATAATCAAAATTGCAGGTGCCCCAACCTTCATTTTCACCCTGCATCGGATCCGGGTGCTCATAAAGAGGCGTACCGTCAAAACACCGTAAGCCATGGCCGTCGCGGCAAAAATGCCCCGGCACCCAGTCCATGATCACCCCAAGTCCTTGCTGGTGGCAGCAATCCACAAAATACATAAAGTCCTGCGGCGTTCCATAACGGCTGGTCACCGCAAAGAAGCCGGTAATCTGATACCCCCAAGAGCCGTCAAAGGGATGCTCCGCCAACGGCAGCAGCTCGATATGAGTATAGCCCATTTCCGCCGCATATGGCACCAGCTGCTCCGCCAGTTCCCGGTACGTCAGCGGCCGCCCCTCCGTCGCGCGGCGCCAAGAACCCAAGTGAACCTCATAAATGAGCACCGGCGATTCATAAATATTGTGCTGTTTTTTCTGCTTTTGCCAAGGTTCATCCTGCCATTCGTAGCCGCCAAGTTCCCACACCACCGAAGCTGACTTGGGCGGCGTCTCCGCATGGACGGCATAAGGGTCGCTTTTTTCCAGCACTTCGCCGTTAGCGGCATGGATAACATACTTATAAGCCATGCCCGCGCGAGCTTGCGGCACAAAAAGCTGCCATACTCCTGAGCGAGGATGGAACTTCATCGCATGGTGCTGGCCTTCCCAGGCGTTGAAATCCCCTACCAACTGCACCAATTTGGCATGCGGCGCCCATAAGGCAAAGCGCACCCCGTCCACGCCGTCTTGTTTGAGGCAATGCGCTCCCAACATTTTATAGGCGCGATACTGCGTTCCTTCATTGAATAGATAGAGATTGTCTTTGGATAAAGGCGAAGGTGTCATACACGCCCTCCTTTCCCATTCTGCTCTTGCTACGATCCTTGCAGTATTTCCACCGGACGAATTTTCCAGATCGCTTTGGCGTATTCATCAATGGTGCGATCGCTGGAAAACACGCCGGACATGGCAATGTTCATCAAACTGCGACGCAGCCACCCCTCGCGGTCGCGATAAGCAGTATCCAGGCGCTGCTGCGCCGCCGCATAGGCGTCAAAATCACGCAGCACAAAGAACTGGTCATTATGCCCCAAAAGCAAATCCATCAACAACTTGTACGAATCCCCGCCGTCATAAACGCCTCTCATGATCTGATCAATAACTTGTCGAACTCGAGCGTCGCTGTTGTAAATATCCCAGGCGTTATAGCCTCCTTGGGCGTAATACTGAAAGACTTCCTCCGCCTTCAAGCCAAAGATGAAAATGTTTTCATTTCCCACTTCCTCGGCAATTTCTACATTAGCCCCATCCAGCGTGCCGATAGTGACCGCCCCGTTCATCATGAACTTCATATTTCCCGTCCCAGACGCTTCCTTGCTGGCTGTAGAAATCTGTTCGCTCACATCGGCGGCCGGAAACACCTTTTCTCCCAAAGAAACCGAATAATTTTCCAGGAAGACGATCTTTAGCTTGCCATCAATGCGCTGATCGCTGTTGACTTTGTCCGCCACTTCGTTGATCAGCTTAATTACTTGTTTAGCCGTGTTGTAGCTTGGCGCCGCCTTGCCGCCAAAGAAAAAGGTCCGCGGCACCATGTCTAAATCCGGGTTCTCCTGCAGTTGGTTATAAAGATGAATCACGTGAAGAATGTTTAGCGTTTGCCGTTTATAGGCGTGAATCCGTTTAATATGCACATCGTAAATAGATTCTGGATCAATGGATACGCCGTACTGGCGCTTCACAAAGTCAGCCAGATCCAGCTTATTGGCCTTTTTCACCCGATCTAGTTCGGCCAACAGCCCTGCGTCATGCCGCTTATGCGCCAGCCGCCCCAGATCCGTAGGGTGATAGATCCACGAATCGCCAATGGTTTCTGTAATCAAATTGGAAAGACGAGGATTGGCTTTAAGCAGCCAGCGGCGATGCGTAATGCCGTTCGTCTTGTTGTTGAACTTATGGGGTGTTTCCTTCCAAAAATCATTAAAAAGATGCTGTTTTAAAATATCCGTATGAATGGCAGCCACGCCGTTGACACTGTAGCTGCCAAGCACCGCCAGTCTTGCCATATGCACCATGCCTTCGGCAATAATCGCCATGCGTCGGATTTTTTCATCATCCCCCGGAAAACGGTCTATCAGACGCGCACAGTAGCGGCGGTTAATTTCCTCCACAATCTGGTACACCCTGGGCAGCAGCGTGGCAAACATATCCACCGGCCAGCTTTCTAAGGCTTCCGGCAAAATCGTATGGTTAGTATAAGACACCGTACGAATGGTTATATCCCAGGCTTCATTCCAACCCATGC
>NZ_JAQUZF010000182.1:0-3573 GCF_028691475.1 Anaeromusa sp. | reverse complement strand
TAGCGAATGCGGCCGGGACAGAGGCGTTCGGCGAATTGGCGTCCTTGCATGCTTTTGGGGCTGCGAAAGTCGACTTTGATGATGTCAGCCAATAAAATGAGAGGAATCTGCGCCTTGTCGGGTTCAAAGTCATCTAAGGCTAAGGTATAGCCGGCTTTTTTTAGCAAGGCGCAGGCATTGATGACTTCTTGGGTCGGCTCGACGGTTTCCAGAATTTCTACGGTGAGAATATTGGCAGGCAAAAGCTGCGGCACTTGATCGAGAAGGGTGGCGGTGCCAAAGTTGACAAAAGCCCTTTGGCCATCAGTAAGAGAATCGATGCCCATCATCAAAAAAGCATTAGATAAGACATCGCGTGTGGCTGCGGTATCGTCCGTATGCGTAGCTGTTGCAGCGCCAGCGCTGCGGAAGAGCAGTTCGTAGGCGACAACGTTTTTTTGAGTGTCGAAAATCGGTTGTCTGGCAATGAAAAGTTCCATTTGGGCACGCTCGTTTCTGTGTTTCTTATGCTTAAAGTATAGCAGGAAAAACACATAATTGTAAAACAAACAGAAACTCTTTGTTGCAAAGAAGACTTGATGGCTTTTGCCTGTTTTCCCGGCAGTGGCCTTGTGGTACAATTTTCCTAGAAGAGAACTTGTTTTCTAGGTTGATAAACAGGAGGGATAGTATGCTTACTTTTCAGAAGCTGGCACAGCCGCAGTCGTTGGCGGAAGCTTACGAAATACTGACGGCGCAAAAGAACAATTTCCTTCTGGGCGGCGGCGCTTTTTTGCGCCTGGGGTCGGCAAAACGGGGCACGGCGGTGGACTTGTCTGCTTGTGAGTTGAATTATATAGAAGCAAATGAGGAAGAAGTGCGCTTAGGGGCGATGGCATCCTTGCGTGATTTGGAAACGAGTCTTTCTATGCGCCAACTTGGGTGCGGCGTGGCGTCGCAGGCAGTGAGTCATATTATTGGCGTGCAGTTTCGGCACAGTGTCACTGTAGGTGGTTCTGTGTTTGGACGTTTTGGCTTTTCCGATTTGCTGCCGGCGCTGTTGGTGCTGGAGGCGTCGGTTCATTTGTACAAGGGCGGTATTGTGCCGCTGGCGCAGTTTATGGAGCAGCCGCCGCAAAAGGATATTCTTACGCAGGTAGTGATTCCTAAAGGCGCCTGCCGCGCGTCTTACCAGCAGATGCGCACATCGTGCAGCGATTTTCCGCTGCTCAACATGGCCGCAGCCGAAACAGACGGCGTTTGGAAAATTGCCGTCGGCGCCCGACCGGGACGTGCGGCGCTGGCGATACAGGCTGCTGCTGCTTTGGATGCTGGCGTTGCGCCGGAAGAGGCGGCGCGCTTGGCGGCGGCAGAATTATCTTTTGCCGGGAACAATCGCGCCAGCGAAGCGTATCGGCGTCAACTTTGTGAAGCGCTGACGGTTCGAGCTGTCAAGGAGGTGCTGGCATGCAAATAGAGACGATTATTAATGGGCATAAAACCATCTGGCAGCTAGAGGCGGATGCTTCTTTGGCAGACGTGCTGCGCCAAGAGGGCTATTTGAGCGTACGCAAGGGCTGTGATACGTCCTGTTGCGGCCTTTGCACGGTCTGGCTTGAGGGCAAGCCGGTTCTTTCCTGCACGGTGCCGGCTTTCCGGGCGGCAGGGAAGGAAATCACTACGTTAGAAGGCGTGAGCGAAGAAGCGGAAGCTTTCGCTAAAGTCCTCGCCGCCGAAGGCGCGGAGCAATGCGGCTTCTGCAGCCCCGGATTCATTATGACCGTGCTGGCCATGAAGAGGGAGCTTTCGCAGCCGTCAGAGGAAGAAATTCTTCATTACTTGACAGGCAATTTGTGTCGCTGCACCGGCTATATGGGGCAGCTGCGGGCGGTTAAAACCTATCTGGGAGGTGGAACGCGATGAAAGTGGTCGGACAAAGCCTGCCTAAGATTGATGCGCTGCCTATCGCGACAGGGCAGCCGGTATATACAGAGGATATGGCGCCGTCTCAGGCGCTGGTGGTTAAGGTGCTGCACAGCCCCCATGCTTTTGCGCGCCTGCGCCAGGTAGATGTCTCCTTGGCCCTGAAGGTTCCCGGCGTGGCCTGTGTCTTGACGCATCAGGACGTGCCGCAGGAGCGCTTTACCTTGGCAGGACAGTCCTATCCGGAACCGTCTCCCTATGATCGGCGTATTTTGGACGAATATGTACGTTATGTGGGCGATGCCGTAGCCATAGTGGCGGCAGTGGACGAAAAAACAGCAGAAAAGGCGCTGCAGCTCATTCGCGTGGAATATGAAGTGCTGGAGCCGGTACTGGACTTTGAAACTGCAGCCGGACATGCCAGCGTCGTGCATCCGGAAGATAATGTGCTTTGCAACTTTCCCATCGGCATGGAGAAAGAGAAAAATATTATTTGTACCCACAAAAACGAATACGGCGATGTAGAAGCGGAGCTGGCCCAATGTCCGGTAGTGGTGGAGGAAACCTATTATACTCAGGCGCAGGCTCATGGCATGATGGAGACGTATCGCGCCTACAGCTACCTAGATCATGCAGGACGACTGACCATTGTCAGCTCGACGCAGATTCCGTTTCATGTGCGGAGGCAAATGGCAAGAGCCTTGGAAATGCCGGCCAGCCGCATTCGTGTCATCAAGCCTCGCATTGGCGGCGGCTTTGGCGGCAAGCAGACCGGAGCGGTGGAGATGTTCGTGGCGGCGGTGACCAAACGTACCGGCAAGGCGGCGATTATTGTTTACAGCCGCACGGAAACGTTCAGTTGTACGAACAGCCGCCATGCCATGCGCTTAACCGTGCGCCTGGGGGCGGATGAAGAGGGAACCATTCGGGCGGTGGATATTCAAGGGCTTTCCGACGGCGGCGCTTACGGCGAGCATGCGCCTACCACCTTTTCCGTGGTAGGCGAGAAAACGCTGCCGATGTACCACAAAGCCAAAGCGGTTCGTTTTATGGGACAGGTTGTGTATACGAACAAGCTGCCTGGCGGCGCGTTGCGCGGCTATGGGGCGACGCAGGGGACCTTCGCCCAAGAGTCGGCGGTCAATCTGCTGGCGGCCAGACTAAAGATGAACCCGGTGGAGCTGCGGCAAAAAAATCTGATTCGCCAGGGGGATTATTCCCCTATCTATAAGGGCAAGGTGCTGGCTAGTTCGACGTTGGACCAATGCATTGCTACCGGCAAGAAACTCATCGGTTGGGAAGAAAAATATCCGGTACGTGATTTTGGGGACACCTTGCGTGCTGTAGGCATGGCGGTAACGATGCAGGGCTCCGGCATTGCCGGCATTGATACGGCGTCGGCGGAAATCCGCCTCAATGACGACGGCAACTATACGCTGCTTATTGGCTCTACCGATATGGGTACGGGAAGCGACACCATTCTGGCGCAGATGGCGGCGGAGGTTCTGGAAACCAATCTGGAGCATTTGATTGTCCATGCTGCAGATACGGATGTGTCTCCTTTTGATCCCGGTTCGTACGCTTCCAGCACTACCTATGTGACTGGTATGGCGGTTAAGCTGGCGGCGGAGGAATTGCGCGGCAAGATGCTGGAACAGGCGGCTAAATTAT
>NZ_JAQUZF010000181.1:0-3604 GCF_028691475.1 Anaeromusa sp. | reverse complement strand
TCCATTGTACAGCGACACCAAGTGGCTCTCTACAGCATATTCTGAAATTCTCAAGGGTGGCTCTATGCATCGGAACGACTGGCTCTCAGTAGGATATTCACTGGCGCTCAAGGCCCGGAATACTCAAATTAAAGAATTATCGTTGTCAAACCAGGCTTTGGCAAAAGCAACCAAGCCGTTTACGGCAGTTGATTCTATTTTTAAGCAAAATACAGTGACCTCGACATCCAGTGCAGTTTCCGGGCAGGCTAAAGCTGCGGCCAAGGCGGCAACGTATGAGGTGGAAGTTAGCAAGGTGGCGACAGCGCAGCAAAATACAGGGACGCGCGTGAGTGCCATAGGCTATGGGGCTTTGTCTGCTGGTAATTACACGTTAGGTGTTACTGACAGCAGTGGCAAGGAAAAAACCATATCGTTCTCAGTGAATGCATGGGAGAACAACAGTAAAGTCCTGGAAAAGGCAGCAAAAGCGTTTAATGAAGCCGGTTTGAACGTAAGCGCTGCGGTAAGCAGCGATGGAACGAAAGCCGGGCTGAATTTGCAGTCCAAGGAAACCGGGGCGGCCCAAAGTTTTACTTTGCGAGATGTCTCCGGCAATGCGGTTGTGGCGTTGGGGCTGGGAACCCGTACGCAGCAGGCCGATAATGCCGCGTATAGCGTGAATGGAAAAGCGGCGACATCTGCGTCCAATCAAATTTCTTTAGATTATGGGAATGTGACGCTGAATTTGCAAAAAGCAACAACAGAAAAGGCGTCAGTAACGGTAGGGAAAGAGCCTGCCGGTATTGTTGCGGCAGCGAAAGAGATGATTACGGCCTATAATCGACTGGAAACAGCGGTTACTGGAGCGGAGAATGTGACTGCTGCGGGGCAGCGCGTTTTTTCTCGCGTAGACGCGAAGTTCCAGGGATATCAGAAAAACGAGCTGGCGAATATTGGTATAACTCGGGATACGCAGACTGGCGAACTGGCTCTGGATGAGAAGCGGCTGACGACCGCGCTGGCAAAAGACTCTGGCAGGGTGCAGCGGCTGTTGGGAGGGGCGAACGGTTTGGCGGGCGCTCTGACTGCCGTATCTTCAGCTGTAGGAGCAAGTCCTGCGTCTACACTCTTGAAGGTTCCAAGTCCGCTGGAGTCTGCGCCGTCTTATGGGCAGACAGGAAGTTTGGCGGTTGCGGCTTTGCGGCAGTCCTCCGGCTTTTTGTTGGATTTGTTTGCTTGAAAACGTGGGCGTGGGTAATTTCTAGATTGACAAACAATTTCTGACAATTTACCTGCTTAATTCCCTTGAAATATTCTGGAAATTGCGTTATAATGACCTCGGGAAATGTTGCTTAGGTCTGTGGTTGAAAGTCGATGCCAGTCGCAGGCGAAACGATCCACGTAAGGAGCTCGTATAATTTTTCCGAAGCTTTGAGCATGGTGCGGCTTAGAAGTAAGACCTGCCGGGACGTAAGATCTCGAGAGGGGAAGTAGTGAGCGGATTGGAATCCTCGTAGCGAAACTTCCTGCAGGCGAGTGTGGGGTCAAAGACCAGGTCGGCTAAGCAACCTCCTTAGAAACCAATAAGGTGAGGGATCTCGTGCATGGAATTTCAAGACAAGACATTAACGTGTAAGGATTGTGGAGCAGAGTTTGTGTTTACTGCAGGTGAACAGGAGTTTTACGCTGAAAAAGGTTTTGAAAATGAACCGACGCGTTGCCGTACCTGCCGCGACGCCCGTCGCCGGACTCGCGATGGCGGATCAAGCTCGCAGCGCGAAATGCACGACGTAGTTTGTGCTAACTGTGGCGTGACTACGCAGGTGCCCTTCGAGCCGCGCAATGATCGTCCGGTTTACTGCCGTGAATGCTTCAATTCGATGCGGAACAATAATTACTAATAGCAACAGCAATGCGCCCCGGTCTTGTGCCGGGGCTTTTACTTTTGGTACAGGGGGGAGGTTCGACGAAGTTAGGAACAGAATTGAACAGGAGAACCGGAGTCGCGGGAGGGTATGCAGGAGTGGCACGGTTTTTTGAACAAGAGTATAGGGAGTAGAGTGAGGGCTCGACGGGGTTAGGAACGGAATTGAACAAGAGAACCGGAGTCACGGGAGGGCACGAATGAGTTACTGTACATTTTCGTTTTTTTCCTACGTACCCTCAGATTCTCCCGTGACTCTTGTTCAATCTTCGTTTTCGGAGTTCTTCTTTCTTCAAAATTTAAGAAAAGTAGTTGACTAATTATACGTAGTGATGCATAATTATAAACAAATCTATGCGAATGAACGTTAGGAGGAAACAAGAATGTCGAAAAAATGGCTTTCGGTAATGGTATTGGCGATGTTTATGTTGACATTGGGATTAGCTGGTTGCGGCGGCGACAAGCAGCAGGGGAAAAAGGTATTGAAGATAGGTACAGATCCTGGTTTTGCACCTTTTGAGTTCCAAGATGAAAAAAGCAAAGAATATGTTGGTTTTGACATCGACCTGATTAAAGCGCTGGGTACGAAAATGGGCTATGAAGTGCAGATTCAGAATATGAACTTTGATGGCTTGATTCCGGCCCTGGAAGCAGGAAATATTGACGCTACTGTTGCTGGGATGACGATTAAAGAAGAACGTGCTAAGAAAGTATTGTTTTCGAAGCCTTATTATCAGTCTGGTTTGATTGTTGCCGTGAAAAACGACAATAATACCATTAAAAGCGTGAAAGATTTGGAAGGCAAGCGTATTGCCGTACAAATTGGTACTACCGGTGCTGACGCTGCTAAAAAGATTCCTAATGCTGTAGTTCGCGAGTTCAACAATGCTCCGGAAGCCTTTATGGAATTGAAAGCCGGCGGAGCCGATGCGGTTATCAATGACAAGCCGGTAACTGCTTACTATTTGAAACAGGGCGGCGACAAGGATGCGAAAATGGTAGGCGATGTATTGCAGGCTGAGGAATACGGCATTGCTATGAACAAAAAAAGTACGGAACTGAAAACGAAAATGGATAAAGCTCTGGATGAAATGAAAGCCAGTGGCGAATATGACAAGCTCTATGAAAAGTGGTTTGGTAAAAAACAATAAAGTACTATCAAAACCTGCGCATCCTGCCGGATGACGCAGGTTTTTTCTTTTTCTTTCATTTTCCGAAACATTGCGCATTTTGCATCTTTGCATAAAATACTTTATGATGGAAAGTATCTTACAAGAAGATGAGTGCGAAGGAGATGTACTAATGAAGAAAAAGACTTTGGTATGGTTGGTATTGGCCTTATTTACGGTTGCTTTGGGGATCGCTGGCTGTGGCGGCGAGAAGAAGGCGGATAATGCAGGGAAAAAGGTTGTGCGCGTAGGGGCTGAGATGACCTTTCCGCCGTTTGAGTTTCAAGATGAAAAAAGCAAAGACTATGTGGGCTTTGATATGGATCTGGCTCGCGCTTTGGCCAAAGAGATGGGCATGGAGCTAGAGATTCAGAGCATGGGCTTTGATGCGTTAATTCCAGCGCTGGACTCCGGTACGATTGATATGATTGCTTCCGGCGTGTCCATTACTCCGGAGCGGCAGCAAAAGGTTGCATTTTCCGCGCCGTATTACAAATCCGGTTTGAGCATTCTGGTGAAAAATGAGAAT
>NZ_JAQUZF010000180.1:0-3610 GCF_028691475.1 Anaeromusa sp. | reverse complement strand
TGACTTCACCGTCCTTTGCGTAAGGTTAGGGTAGCACTTACTGATTCGCATTTGTGGGGGTGAAGTCCTTTTTATTGCCTAAAAACCCTTTGATTTTTCTAGGGTTCGAGAATATGAAAATCACTCAGTTATGAGAAACACAACTTAATAATACCTTTATTTTCAAGGAATTACAAATGAAATGAGGTCCTATTTTTACACTGTTTCCTATAAATGTGGTTAGGGTATACGAACTTGTGAAGCGATTATGGGACTGTAGTGGGAAAAGCGCTCTGTAGATCTGCAATGAATAATATTTATTAAAAAATAAAAAGATAAAAAAAGCACACTGGCCTCTTGACGGTGCCTCCCTGAGATGAGTATAATAAAGATGCGACACACCGCTGTGTCAGACAACCGAACCCCTGCAGGACTGGCGGATCAGTGGAGAATACCACGTGGACTGCAATATGGGGACTATGAAAGCCGACCGCCTGGGCAAAGCTTGTGTGCTGCCTGGGCGGTTTTTTGTCGCTCTGACCGGGGCTGTGAAGGCGCCGGCTTAATGAGAGGAGCAATGACGATGATGAACAACAAAGCATGGAACAAATTTCAAGGCGGACGGTGGCAGCGGCGCATTGACGTGCGCAGCTTCATTCAACGCAACTACCAGCCTTATACAGGAGATGACGCGTTTTTGGCGGCACCGACGGCGCGGACCAAAAAGCTTTGGGACAAGTGCATGGACTTGCTGAAAGCGGAACAGGAAAAAGGCGGCGTTTTGTCGGTCGATCCTACGCGGGTCTCGACCATTACCTCTCATGGCGCCGGTTACATTGAAAAAGATTTGGAAGTTGTTGTCGGTTTGCAGACCGAGGCTCCTTTAGAGCGCGGCGTCATCGTCAACGGCGGCATCCGCATGGCCGAGCAGGCTTGTGAAGCCTACGGCTATAAGCTGGCCCCGGAAATCAGCGATATTTATCATAATCACCGCACCACGCACAATACAGCCGTCTTCCGGGCGTATTCGGAAGAGATGAAACTGGCTCGCAAGGTGGGCATTATTACCGGTCTGCCGGACGCCTATGGCCGGGGCCGCATTATTGGCGATTATCGCCGCGTGGCGCTGTACGGCGTAGACCATCTCATCGCCTGCAAGAAGCAGGATTTAAAAGAACGCATTGACGCGATGGATGAAGAAACCATGCGCAGCCGCGAAGAGATTGCGCTGCAGATTGAAGCGCTGGAACAGCTGGCGCAGATGGCGGCCAGCTACGGCTGCGACATTCGCCGTCCCGCGGAAACGGCGCTGGAAGCGGCGCAGTGGCTTTACTTTGGGTACTTAGCAGGAATTAAGGATCAAAACGGGGCGGCTATGTCCATTGGCCGCGTTTCGACCTTTTTGGATATTTATTTTCAGCGCGATTTGGCGGCAGGTCTTTTGGACGAGAGCGGCGCGCAAGAAATCATTGATCAATTGGTAATTAAGCTGCGGTTGGCGCGGCAGCTGCGCACGCCGGATTATAATGAGCTCTTCGCCGGCGACCCGCTCTGGGTGACGGAATCGGTAGGCGGCATGGGCGTAGACGGCCGCACGCTGGTGACCAAGACGTCTTTCCGTGTGCTCCATACTCTTTACAATCTGGGACCTGCGCCGGAACCCAATCTGACGGTGCTCTGGGCGGCGGCTTTGCCGGAAGGCTTCAAACGCTTCTGCGCTAAAGTGTCCATCGATACCAGCGCCATTCAGTACGAAAGCGACGATTTGATGCGCCCCATTTACGGCGATGATTACGGCATTGCCTGCTGCGTGTCGGCTATGCGCCTGGGGCAGCAGATGCAGTTCTTTGGCGCGCGGGCCAATTTGGCTAAGGCGCTTTTGATGGCCATTAACGGCGGCAAAGACGAGAAATCGGCGCTCCAGGTAGCGCCGGAGCTGCCCTTGCCGGAAGGCGAATATCTGGATTATGACGTAGTGCGCCGCCGCTACAGCCGAGTGTTGGAGTGGCTGGCCGGTCTTTACGTGAATACGATGAATCTGATCCATTATATGCATGATCGCTATGCCTATGAAGCGTCTCAGTTGGCGCTGCACGACAGCCAAGTGGAACGGCTCATGGCCTTTGGCGTCGCCGGTCTTTCGGTGGCGGCGGATTCGCTGAGCGCGATCCGCTACGGCAAGGTCAAAGCCATTCGCGACGAACGCGGCATTGCCGTGGGCTTTACCAACGAGCAGCCTTTCCCTTGTTACGGCAATGACGATGATCGCGTGGACGAGCTGGCGAAAGAGCTGGTCGAAGAATTCTCGGCGCTCTTGAAGCGCCATGCCGCGTACCGCGGTGCGCATCATACCTTGTCGGTATTGACGATTACTTCGAATGTTATGTACGGCAAAAAAACCGGCGCTACCCCGGACGGACGCCCTGCTGGAGCTCCCTTTGCGCCGGGCGCAAATCCCATGCACGGACGTGAGGAAAAAGGCGCGCTGGCCGCGATGCGTTCGGTGACCAAGCTTCCTTATGAAGCCTGCCGCGACGGCATTTCCTACACCTTCTCGATCTTGCCTCACGTGCTGGGCGGAACTGCGGAAGATCGCGCTGCCAAGCTGGCGGCGCTGTTGGACGGCTATGTATCGTTGGCTGGCCATCATATTAATGTCAACGTGCTGGAACGGGCGACTTTGGAAGACGCCATGGAGCATCCGGAGCTATATCCCCAGCTGACCATCCGCGTCTCCGGCTATGCCGTACATTTCATCAAGCTCAGCCGCGCGCAGCAGCTCGAAGTTATCCACCGCACCTTCTACGAAACAGTAGGCGCATAGTGGGGAATGTTCACACAGAGTTAAAATAATGAGAACGGCACACAGAGTAACAGAGAAAGGCCAGAGAGAAGAAGATTCAACAAGAGAACGGCTATTTCTTTTGTTATTTCTCTGCACCCCTCTGATACCTCTGTTACTCTGCGTATCGTATCTTCGTGTAGCGTAATCTCCGTGATTTTCAAAGGAGGCGGCCTATGAGCGACATCAAGGGCTGGGTGCATTCGGTAGAGACCTTCGGCACGCTGGACGGACGGGGGATTCGCTATGTGCTGTTTTTGTCCGGCTGCAGCCTGGGCTGCGCCTTTTGCCATAACCCGGACACCTGGAAGCGGGGCGGTCGGGAAATGACTGTAGCAGAGGTGCTGGCGGATTACCAACGGTACCGGCCTTTTTACGATGCCTCCAACGGCGGTATTACCGTCAGCGGCGGTGAGCCGATGGAGCAGGCGAATTTTGTGGGGGCTCTTTTTGCGGCCTGCCAGGAGGCGGGCATTCATACGACTCTGGATACCAGCGGCAAGTGGGAGTCTGGGGCGGCGCAGGCGGTGCTGCCCTATGCGGATGCGGTGCTTTTCAGTCTCAAGGGAGCGCGGGAGGAAACCTATCGCAGCCTGACCAAGGGCGGTGATTATCAGGCGACGCTGCTTCATTTGAAGGAAGCCGTTTTGGCCAGCGAGGTTACTTTGCGTTTTGTGGTCATTCCGGGCCTGACGGACGGCGAGGTGGAAAGCGAGGCGCTGGCCAAGGTGGTGCTGGCGCTGCCGCGTCCGGTAGCGGTGCAGCTTTTGCCGTATCATACGATGGGCG